>JAITAY010000159.1 GCA_031283915.1 Tannerella sp. | reverse complement strand
CTTCAAGAAAATGATAGAAAAACTGAAAGAGAAAATTATTTGGCTCTTTTTTCAGCTCTTTTTTCAGAAAAAACTACAACCCCTAATTCTGAAGATCGGGGGTTAATAAGGATTGACTAGTTACGGAAATAGAAACCGGAGTTGTTCTATTGGCTCCACAGCCTCCACGCTGTCTGGATATTTGCGGCATGTACTTTGACTGCCATGGCAATCCAAGTGTGTCCACAATAATATGTTTCTTTCTTCCTTTGACTTTTTTGCCCCATCAATGGCATATTCACGGCTGTCTATATGATGGGAGGTCCTTACACTTCTGGAATCTATCAGGCCGACACTTGGGCTGATTTTCCTGCCACAGGCCTTTCGAACTGTTTCACGAAGAGGCTGCAGCATCTGCTCAAAAACACCCTCCAACTTCCATTTACGGAAATAGAAGTACACGCTTTGCCAAGGACCGAATTCCTTGGGAAGCATTCGTCACCGGCAGCCTGTCTTGCTAATGTATAGCATCGCATTTATCATTTCCCGCAAAGAATGTTTTCGCTTTCTTTCTTTGGTTTCTACTCTATTCTTTATAACTTGCCACTGTTTATCAGTCAGGTTGGTTGGATAATCACTCATAACTTTTGTTTTGATAACCACAAAGCCACGAAATAATATTCAACTAGCCAACTGATATTTAATATATTATATTGTTGCTTTTAAAATTCAAAACAGCTTCTTAATATCCTGCAAATTTCAGCATTCGTATGTTTCCCTGTACTGAACTCGCCTTCATCTACATTGAGCAGGATGAAGGCAGCACGGCAGGTTTGTGGACTGTGAGAACCCCTGTTCACTATTTTTTGAAGGTCTGATACCCCTTCTTTTATTAATTTTACTCTGTAATTTGCCATAAGAATTTTGCGGCAAAGACACAAAAAAAATCACGATATATCAAAATTCGCTTAACGCTACTCGATTTAGGGCGCACACCTTCATGCTGCCGGATGTGGCTGTCCGGTTTTTGCCTACGGTTCTTTCTGTTGTTTCTGCCTTTTTGTCGCAGGTACCATCCTGTCGCCGCCGGTATTTTCTCTTATGTTCACAATCACGTTTCCCCCGTCATCCCGCATGAGCGAATACGATTTCTTCTCAAAGCGATAAAACAGATTGATCCATTTTCCGTTTTCCTTGTTTTCCATTTCTTGTTCCGCATTCTCCTTTTCTTTTTGGAATGCCATCACAAAGTCATCGACCAACTCCTGATTCGATTGAACCGGAATGGTGATGCTCATAATCGACCGCGTTACTTCTTTCGTCTCCGGATGCCGGTTACGCACAATGTTCACTTTTACGCCGTTTAGGTTCTCGCACTTTTTGACTAACGCTTCAATGGTTTCCTGCGCTGCCAAATCCATCTGGACGCTGCCTGCAAGCAGGAACGCCACCACTGTAATCCATCTTTTTCTTACTTTCATAATGATTCTGTTTTTAAATTAGTTGTTACAATTAATAGCCAGTATTTCTTTTGCTTCTTTTCTGATGTTTTCGTCCTGAAACCGGTTCAACATCTTACAATACAGCGCTTCGATCTGTCGTTCCAGACGAAGGGCCGGGTCGAGGCTGTCTGTGTCGTCGAGCGTCTGGATCAGCCGCTCATACTCCTCCTGCTGCTGCATGACGTCCTGGACAGTCGCTTCCAGTTCAGGCCTTATCCGGTTCAGGTCGGTGATGTGCACACCGTTTCGCACAATATAGCTGCCTTCGTAGGGGTCAAACTGCATTGTTTCCTTCAGGAAAGGGATGCCTGCCAGTATCCCTGCCAGCAGGGCGGCCACGCCTGCCCATACCATCCGGTGTTTCCTGTGCGATAGCGGGTGTGGCCGGACGCCACTGTCCGGCAGACGGTATTCTTCCGCCGCCAGTCCGGTTTCGAAGTAGCTGAACAATGGCTTGTACCGCAGCCACTGTTCCGGAAGCGCCTTCTGTGCGAAGAAGCGGTACAGCCGTTGCTCCTCTTCGCCGGAAGTCCGTCCTTCGAAAAAGCGTTCCAGTAATTGTTCTATTTCCCGAAATTCTTCCATTTGTTTTCTTTTTTACATTTGCATAAACAGTTCCCTGATCTTTTTTCTGGCGCGGGACAAATTCATCCGCACTGCTTCCGGATTACTTCCGGTAAGTCCGGCGATTTCCTCGACTTCAAGCCCCTCTACATGTTTCATGCGGAGGATGCTTTGCTGAAGCCCGGGAAGCCGATCGACCAGCCTCATCACCTGTGTCAGACTGTCTTTCTGTTCCAGTTGAACATGGGGAGAAGGCTCTTCGCTGGCTAAAGCCACGCTACCCAACGGTTCCGGATACGGACGGGACACATTCATCCGGTTCAGGCAAAGGCGTTTCGTGATTTGAACGGAAAGCGCTGTGAGGCTGTCATAGTTTTTCAACTCGCCACGCATGACCCAGAGCTTCAGAAAGACTTCCTGGACAATATCCTCCGCATCTTCCGTTTGCCCGAGCAACCGTTGGGCGCAGGCAAACAGTCGGCCACGCAACGGTATCACTTCCCGTTTAAATTGATCCTGTTCCATTTTCATAACAGTAGACAAATGTAAACGAAAAACATAACACGAAGCGGTCATAAAAAAATTAAATGAATAGCGGATATACTATCCATATGGGCGCCATTAAGGGAAAGAAAGAGCGTTGCGGCCGGATTGGACGGTTTCGTCCTCTCACGGAGCTACCACCCACTATTCTATTGACTACTGATCACGAATCACGAACCAAAATCCTCTCAAAAAGGAACGTCAGTTCCCGGGAAAATGAAACCGTCTCCTGGGAGATCATTTCGTTTTCCCGCGAGATTGGTTCCATACTCGCGCGAAACGACTTTGTTTTCGCGCGAAACGGTTCTGTTTTCCCACGAGATGGTTTTCCTTTCTCGCGAGATCGGATTCATCTCGCGAGAGATGATCTCATTTTTCGCGTGAAACGGGTTCATTTTCCTGTGAGATCATTTCGTTTTCCCGTGAAACAGGTTCATTTTCCCGGGAACTGGCGTTCCTTTTTGAGAGGATTTTTAGTAGTGGTTAGTGGTTAGGAGTCCCCCCACTCCGCGAGCGTAGCCCGATAAAAAGTAACTGTTGAGAGTCTCATTCCGTAAAAAAGCATAAGTGTGTAATGCCTGTAGTTCAATACGATACAAGTTAGTTACACGGGAGATGGCAGGAAAGCGGCGTTATAAGGAGAAGTAGGCATTACGGTTTGCTCTCATATCACGGAGTTACCGGTCGCTATTTCACTAACCACTAACTCATGCCTTTTTATGCGGTATCCGGTCATTGCCACGAGGATAGTCATCAGCGGGCTGAGGAGATTGAAAAAACAGTACGGCAGATAGGTCAACGTATCAATGTGAAGAACGGTTGATTGTGTCATGCCGCACGTATTCCAGGGAATCAACGGCGAAGTCACGGTTGTGCCGTCTTCGATGGTACGGCTCAGCAAGCAACTTTCATAGCCTTTTTTTCTGAAGACATCCTTAAACATGTTCCCGCTCAGGATGATGGAGAGGTACTGGTCGGCCGTGCAGACATTCAGGAAGACGCCTGAAAAAACGGTTGACGCCACCATGCTTGTCCGTCGTTTCATGCAGCGCAGGAAAACGGATGTGATGACGGTTAACATGCCGCTGGCCGTCATGGTACCGCCAAAACACATGGCACAAATAATCAGCCAGATGGTATTCAACATGCCCGCCATGCCGCGCGTAACCGTCAGCCCGTCCAGCGTCCCATTCCCCGTATGCATCTGTGTCTGGCCGTAGAACGATTGCAACAGACCCTTGTAAATCGAGGCGGCGCCGGAAGTTTCCGTTCCGGCAATCTGACGCAGGATGTCCGGCTGGAACACAAGCGCCGCAACACCGCCGGCCATCATCGACACAAACAGCGTTATGACGGGAGGCGCTTTTCTGCCAATCAACACACCCGTCAGCAACGGCACAAGCAACAGCCAGGGGGAGATATGGTATGCTTGCGCCAGCGCGGAAGTGAATTGGTCGATGTCGGCGGACGGCGCCGACGTGCTGGAAAATCCGGCAACCAGATAGATCAGTATGGCCAGCGTCAGGGAGGGGATCGTCGTGATCAGCATGTAACGGATGTGCCGGAAAAGAGGAGTACCGGTGACGGACGACGCCAGTATGGTCGTGTCGGAGAGGGGGGAAATCTTGTCGCCGAAATACGCACCCGAAATGATTGCGCCGGCAATCCATCCTTCGCTGAAACCCTGCACTTTCCCGATACCGGCCAGCGCAATCCCGAGCGTGGCCACCGTTGTCCACGAACTGCCGGTCATCAGCGAAACAAATGCGCAGATCACACAGGTCGAAGCCAGAAAGAAATCCGGGTGAATAATCTGCACGCCGTAATAAATCAGCGTGGGAATCACGCCGCTGACCATCCAACTGCCCGACAGCGCACCGACAAGCAACAGAATCAGCAACGCTGAAGACACGCTTGTTATATTGTGTACGATAGCCGTTTCGATGTTTTTCCAGCGCACGCCGCAGCAAGTCATGGCAAGCAGGCAACAGACAGCGGAGGCGGTCAGCAGGACAAGTTGACTGGCGCCGCTCAGCGCATCGCTCCCGAAAAGGCGGATGGTAACGGCCAGCAAGCCCGTCAGCGTCGCAACAGGCGTCAGCGAAAGAAACAGAGACGGCGTTTTTTGTGGGTTATTTTCCATGCATCCCCCTGTTTTGCAGAAGATTTGACTGCGTCCTACTCCCGGCCCCCTTTGATTCCGGGCTGTCCTCCGGCGTGCCGAAAAGCGTTGCGGAGGTCGCGCTTTCGATTTTCACGCGCACAAGCTGTCCGACTTTGAAGTTCTGTTTGTCGAAAATAACAACCTTGTTTTGTTCGGTACGGCCGAACAGTTGTTCGCGCGAACGTTTGGAAAAGCCTTCAACCAGCACTTCGAACACCTTGCCGGTGTCGCGACGGTTACTGGCCTCCGAAAGCCGACTCTGCAACCGAATCAGTTCTTGCAGGCGACAGATTTTCACTTCTTCCGGCACATCGTCGGGCAGGTGTTTGGCGGCGTAGGTACCCGGTCGCTCGGAATATTTGAACAGAAAAGCGGCATCGAAACCGACCTCGCGCATCAACGAAAGCGTCGCTTCGTAATCCTCTTCCGTTTCGGAATGATAGCCGCAGAAAAGGTCGGTCGAAATACCGCAGTCCGGCAACATGCGGCGGATGGCGGCAATGCGTTCCAGATACCCTTCGCGGGTGTATTTGCGGTTCATCACTTTCAGCATCCGCGAACTGCCCGACTGGGCCGGCAGGTGGATATGTTTGCAGATGTTCCGGTGCGCCGCCATGACATGCAGGGTCTCGTCGCTCATGTCCTTCGGATGCGAGGTTGTGAAACGGATACGCATGTCCGGTGCGGCTTCGGCTACACATGCCAGCAATTGCGGAAATTCGACGCATCGACCGTCTGCCTCGAAACGGTACGAATTGACATTCTGTCCCAGCAGGGTGATTTCGCGGTATCCCTGCGCCTGCATATCCCGCACTTCATTCAGAATACTGTCCGGGTCGCGGCTTCGTTCGCGACCGCGCGTGTACGGGACGATGCAGTAGGTACAGAAATTGTTGCATCCGCGCATGATGGAAATAAACCCGGAGATACGGACACCGCCCAATTTCAACGGAATCACATCCCTGTAAGTCTCCTGCATCGACAGTTCCACGTTGATGGCTTTCTCGCCGCGTTCGACGGCGCCCGCCAGGTTCGGCAAATCCATATAAGCGTCCGGCCCTGCAACCAGGTCTACCCCGTGTTCCCGGATCAATTCTTCCCGCACACGCTCGGCCATGCAGCCCAGCACACCGATAATCAACCGTCTCTTTTTTTTCCGGAACGACTGAAAATATTGTAAACGTCCCAAAATGCGCTGTTCGGCATTGTCACGCACCGAACATGTATTCACAAAAATGGCGTCGGCTTCCTCCGGATGTTCCGTCACGGCGTAACCGTCCGTCTGCATGATGGACGCAACGACTTCGCTGTCGGCGACATTCATCTGGCAACCATAAGTCTCTATGTATAATTTGCGCGTTGCGTGCGGGGTGTTTGGATCGTCCATACTTTTTTAGTCAAAAATTTCCCTGTTCCAAAAGAAACGGCTATTTTTGGGCGCAAATGTAAAAAATTAAACGGTATGGACAATTATCTCGGAGACTGGTTATATTATATTGTGATTTTGGTAGTGGCCATAGTCAGTTTCGTTAGCAATTTGAACAAGAAGAAGTCGCAGGGTCAAACGTTGCCGCCTGCACCCTCGCCGTCGATGGAGGAAGTGCTGCCGCCCCTCCCCCCGGTACAGACGCAGAGAAAAAAAAGCCCTCCGCCCGCGCCCAAATCCTTTCGACCGTCATCCGTTTCGTTCTTATCGGGCGCGGAAGAAGGTCGGCAGATGCTGGCCGGGAATACACCTGACTTTGTGGAGGAAAAGGAAACGGCATGGACGGACGAGTTGGATTTGACGGATGCGGATGCTTTCCGTAAAGCATTCATTGCAGCGGAAATATTAAACCGGAAGTATTGAGTTCCGGAAAAAATAACTCCATCGTTTTGACGGTTGTTATTACGTTGCTATCTTTGCAGCGCAAAATCAGTATGTGATAATCTAAAAAATATGGCTTTAAAATTCATTACTGCCGAAGAGGCAGCAGCTTTTGTCAATCACGACGACAGTGTCGGATTCAGCGGGTTTACGCCGTCAGGCTGTCCCAAAATCATTCCTCTGGCGATTGCCGGGCGTGCGGAAGAAGAGCACGCAAAAGGGAATCCCTTTCAAATCGGAATTTTTACAGGCGCTTCGACAGGCGACCGGATAGATGGCGCGCTGGCGCGTGCAAACGCCGTGAAATTCCGTAGCCCGTACCAGTCGAACAAAGACCTGCGGGCGTTGTTGAATGCGCGCGAGGCGCAGTATTTCGACCTTCACCTTTCCACCCTGGCGCAAGACCTGCGTTACGGCTTTTTCGGCAAGCTCCACGTCGCGGTTATCGAAGCGGCCGACGTGACCGAAGACGGTGAAATCCTTCTTACGGACGCCGCAGGCAATTCGCCGACATTTTGCCGGATGGCGGACAGGATTCTGATCGAACTGAATCATTTTCATCCGAAGGAAATTCGCGGGATGCATGATCTGTACGAACCGGACGATCCTCCGTATCGTCGCGAAATCCCCATCTACACGCCCTCCGACCGGATTGGTTCGCCGGTGTTGAAAGTAGACCCGAAGAAAATCGCCGGCGTGGTGGACACGACGACGACGCCGGACGGCAGTACCTTCACGCCGCTCGACGACGTCACGATCGACATCGGGCGCAATGTGGCCGCTTTCCTGGTAAACGAAATGAAAGCCGGACGGATCCCGGACACCTTCCTGCCACTCCAGAGCGGTGTGGGTAACATCGCCAACGCCGTACTGGGATGTATGGGCGAAAACGAAGGCATCCCGCCTTTCAGTATCTATACCGAAGTGATTCAGGATGCTGTCGTCAAACTGATGAAACAGGGGCGGGTCAAGTTTGCCAGCGGCTGTTCGCTCACGCTCAGCAAGGAGGCGCTCAATGAGGTGTATTCGAATCTGGACTTCTACAAGGACAAACTCCTGCTTCGTCCGCAGGAAATATCCAACAATCCCGAAGTCGTTCGCCGGTTAGGACTGATCACCATCAACACGGCGCTGGAAGTCGATATTTTCGGAAACATCAATTCGACGCACGTCTCGGGTACCCGGATGATGAACGGGGTCGGCGGTTCGGGTGACTTTACGCGCGGAGCCTACCTGTCGGTCTTTACCACGCCTTCGACGGCCAAGAACGGTAAAATCAGTGCTTTTGTGCCGATGGTATCGCACGTGGATCACAGTGAACATTCCGTCAAAATCATCGTTTCCGAATACGGCGTAGCCGACTTGCGCGGTACTTCACCCGTCCAGCGGGCGCGTCTCATCATCGACCATTGTGTGCATCCCGACTATCGTCCGCTGCTGAACGAATACCTGAACCGAGGCGTTGCCGGACATACACCGCAAGACCTCAAGGCCTGTTTTGCCTTCCATCATGCGCTGGCAGACAGGGGCGACATGCATCTGGTTGATTGGAGCAACTGCTAACCGGCTGCCGCATAAGGGAGAAGCTGTCCGGAAAGACATTCTCTCCCCAAACCAATGATACTTGCACGCGGTATAATTTTATGAATAAAGAGGTAGTTAGTAGTCCTTTAATAAATACATACAGCCTGCCAAAAATAACGGGATCAAGTTAATTGTATATGAGCTTTTTGCAATGTTGTTACACCGGAGCGTTATCCGGGAGTGTTATCCCCGTGCGTTTCGGGAAGCCCCTCAAGAAGTCCGTAGAGTTCTCCGGGAGTTCCGTGGAGTTCCCCGGGAGTTCCGTGGAGTTCCGCGAGAGTTCCGTGGAGTTCCCCGGAAGTTCCGTGGAGTTCCGCGGAAGTTCCGTAGAGTTCTCCGGGAGTTCCGTAGGGTTCTCCGGGAGTTCCGTAGAGTTCCCCGGGAGTTCCGAGTACTCTCCTGATAAATTGATTGTATATAAACTTTTTACAATGCTGTTACACAGGAGATAGCGGGAAAACGGCGTTAGGAGAGAAAGAGATAGAAGTTACGGTTTTACAGACTGCTTCGTCATATCAAGGAGCTACCGACGATTATCCTGCTAACTGCCTTTTTCTACGTAAAATCTTCCGCATGCAGTAATAATATATAATGTATAAAAAAGATGAATACTGTTCGTTTCTGGATACAAAACGCCCGTTCAACGGCGCTTCCGCAAAGTCTGCTGCCGGCCGTGCTGGCGCTTTGTATGGCTTCCCAAAGGGAAAATTTCTCTCTTTACCTGGGTATCATGGCCGTGTTGGGTGTAATCGCCGGACATCTGTGCATGAACCTGTTCGATGATTATTTCGATTACCGGATCAAGGGAGCGGCATTTCGCGACGTCCTGGCCGGGAAAGGTTTCCGGTCGCGCATTGCCAAATGCCCTTACCTGACTTCCGGGCAGACCGGTTTGAAACAGTTGCTGATGGCTTGCCTGACGTTCGGGGCGATCGCGCTCAGTCTGGGATTCGTTATCTTTCTTTTCCGGGGAAACGTGATTGCAGGCTTTGCGCTGGTAACGGCCGTGCTGGGCGTTTCATACTCGGGTGCGCCTTTACGGCTTTCGTACCGCGGCCTGGGAGAGATACTCATCGGAGTCGTGTTTGGCCCGCTGCTGATGAGCGGCGTGTATTACTCTGCCTGCGGACGGCTGGACTGGACGGTGGCGTTCGTTTCCGTTCCCGTGGGACTGCTGGTGGCCAATATTGTGTATGCTCATGCCATCATGGATTACGAACCGGACAGGGAAGCGGGAAAAATGACGCTGGCCGTGCTGCTGAAAAGTAAAAAGCGGATGCTGGCCGCATTGTTTCTATTGCTGTTTGCCGCCTTTGGCAGCATCGCCGGCGGGATAATGACGGGGTATCTGTCGCCCTTTTATCTTTTTACGTTCCTGACGTTTCCCATGGCCGTCGGTCTGTTTTACCTGATGATTGAATTTGTCCGTCATCCGGAAAGGAAGTTTTCCCCGCAGCTGTGGATGGGGCCGATGAACGACTGGAAACGGATACTGGCCTTCCATCTGGACTGGTTCATGATACGGTGGCTGCTGGCGCGTAACTTGCTGTCGTTTTTTTGCCTTATCATCATCGTCCTCACGCTTTTCAAAGTGGGGTGACCGGCCTGATTCATATCATTCTCGCTTAACAAAATGAAATCGCTGTTTTATCTACCTTTCTGGTTTTTCAAGGCCAGATGTTTGGGCGTCAGAAAGCCGCTGCAAACCGTTCTGTTCGTTTCCGACAAGTGCAATTTGACATGCAAGCACTGTTCGATTTATGAATTGCAGCACCCGCATGTCAAAACCTATGACCGGATCAGGGAGGAACTGGAATATTCGTACCGGCTGGGTTCGCGTTTTGTCGATTTTGAGGGAGGCGAACCCACGCTGTGGCGTGACGGCGACCGGGATTTGAACAGCCTGATCCGTCTTGCCAAACAGATCGGATTCTACTCCGCAACGATCACTACCAATGCCCAAAGGCCGTTTGCCGGTTCCGAAGCCGACTCCATCTGGGTCAGCCTCGACGGACTGGGCGACTTTCACGATGAGATTCGCGGAAAAGGTACGTTCGACCGCCTGGTGAAGAACCTTGCGACGGCTCATCATCCGCATTTGAGTGTGAACATGGTCATTAATTCCAAAAACTATCCTTCCGTGGACGAAACCATCGAGTTTGCCAAAAATAATCCGCACATCGAATCCATTTCGCTGAATTTCCACACGCCTTACGAAGGAACGGAATACCTCTTTTTAGACTGGGAGAAACGCGCCCAAATCATAGACCTGATTATTGCAAAGAAAAAAGCCGGCTATCCCGTCATGAATTCGGTTTCCGGATTGAAACTGATGAAGCACAACCGGTTCGGGAAACAATGCTGGGTGTCCAACTTCATCCTCTCCGACGGCACACGGTTGACGGAATGCCAGGGGAAAACGGCCGGTGTCTGTGCCCGGTGCGGCCTGTCGATGGCCGGGGAAATGCACTCGGTCTTCACCCTCAAACCCGATACCGTATTCGCCGGTCTAAAACTCCGTAATGTAGGGGTTAATGGTTAATGATTAATGATTACATTGCAAATTCAGGGAAATTTGTATCGCATTCGCCTGAATACGCGCCGTATTTGCCTGGATTTGCATAGCATGTACTCAATTTCAACACGGAGACACGGCGCACACGGAGGTTTCCCCTCTCTGTGCTTTCCCGGCGGAATACGCTTGTCTTCTCCGTGCCCTTTTTTCTTTCATGGAGCGCTACAAAGACGACACGGAGGGACAGGGACACGGAGAAAAACCTCCGTGTCTTCCGTGTGCTCCGTGTTTCAATGATTCTTTCACGTATTCGGGCAGTTGTGATTTTTTTGTACTTTTGCGGGGAAATCAAAACATCAGATTGTCATCATGACCAAAGAGGAAATCTACTCATTTTATCGGAACACGGCGCAAGAACGGGAAAAATGGAACAGGCGAAATTCGTTTTACCATCAATTGCTGGAGCAATACTGTTCGTTCATCATCCCCGAAGGAAAAAGAGTGATTGAGATCGGTTGCGGGAGCGGTAATTTACTGAATGCCGTGAAACCGGCTTTCGGAACGGGTATCGACTTTGTGCCGGAAGTAATCGAAACGGCGCGAAGAAAATATCCGCATCTTCATTTCGTCGTGGACGACGTGGAAGAATTGCAGACCGACGGCGAGACCTTCGACTACATCATTCTCAGCGATCTGATGGGATGTCTGTGGGATGCGCAGAAGGCTGTTCACAACATTCGCAGGCTGTGTCATCCCCAGACGCGCATGGTGATCACGCAATACAACTTCCTGTGGGAGCCGGTGATCAAATTGCTGGAATGGATCGGTCTGAAACAGAAACAACCCAACGCAAACTGGTTTTCCGCAAAAGACACGGAAGGACTGCTGCGGCTGGAAGGCTTCCAGACCATCCGGATGGAGCAGAAAATCCTGTTGCCCGTCTACATCCCCCTGCTGCACAGCCTGTGCAACGGTTTGCTGGCCAATCTGCCGGGATTCAACCGCCTGGGGCTTGTCAACCTGCGTATTTCGCGTCCGATCCTGCACGGGGAACGTCCCTTTTCGGTATCCATCATTATTCCCGCACGCAACGAACGGGGGAATATCGAAAATGCCATCCGAAGGACACCCGTTTTCGGTACGCATCAGGAATTTATCTATATCGAAGGTCACTCCTCCGACCAGACGTATGAAGAAATATGCCGCGTACAGGCTGCCTGGCCGGAGAAAGACATCAAGGTCATGCGGCAAACCGGGAAAGGAAAGGGAAATGCCGTACGCGAGGCTTTTGATGCCGCAACGGGAGAGGTGTTGATGATTCTGGATGCCGACCTGACCATGCCGCCCGAGGAATTGCCGAAATTCTACCAGGCGCTTTACCACAACAGAGGCGAATTTATCAATGGATGCCGGCTGGTCTATCCGATGGAGAAAAATGCCATGCGGTTTTTGAATCTTTTGGGAAACAAGTTTTTCGGATGGTTTTTCTCCTACTTGCTGGGACAGCGTCTGAAAGATACACTCTGTGGTACGAAGGTGCTGTTCCGGAAAGATTATGAAACGATCAAGGCCAATCGCGCCTTTTTCGGCAATTTCGATCCCTTTGGCGACTTTGACCTCCTCTTTGGCGCCGCCAGGCAAAACCTCAAGATCGTAGAAGTGATCATACGTTACAGGGATCGCGCATACGGTTCCACTCAAATCAGCCGCTTTCGTCACGGGTTGCTGCTGCTGAAAATGAGTTTCTTTGCTGCGCGGAAAATCAAATTTACCGAATTTCTGAAGACAGGAAAAAAAATTAGATGGTGAACGGACAAACGAAAATTTTGTACATTTGCCGGAAAATACAATAAAACAAAACTATGAGCTACAAGAGTAATACGAAAAAACAGAAAAGAACGGGAGGAAAAATGTCCGGACAGCCCTCTCCGGGAAGTATGTATGGCATCCTCAACGGCTTTTTTGAACGACACCGGCGGACTTTTTTTTGGCTTGCCATGATATTGAGTGTATTGATGTGCATTTTCATGTTCGACGTCAAGGTCACTCAAAGCGGTGATGACTGCGATTACATTATCGCTGCGGATGATTTCTGGCGCCATTTCACTTTTCCCACTTATCACGGGCCGCTGTATCCGATTGTACTGTCTCCCTTCGCAGGCATTTTCGGAATGAACCTGATCCTGTTTAAGTCGCTTTCGTCCATTTTTATCTTACTTTCTATCTGGCTGTTTTACAAAGGTTTTCAGGGGGGGGGGGTACCGGACGTTAT
>JAITAY010000139.1 GCA_031283915.1 Tannerella sp. | reverse complement strand
CATCAGTACAAATTCCAGGCCCTCGATCACCTCGTTCGTGTTGTCGCGGTTGACCGTCTGATAATGATGGTAGAACTTCTCCGTCTCGCGGTCGAAGACAGCATTGATTTTGTCTCTGGGTGGCTTGTCAGGTGATAATTGGTACTCCCTTTATCTCTTTGCAACCTCTGCAGCCGCAGTCGTAAACGAACTTCCGGAGTAATTTCAACCGGTTGCTTTTCTTCACTTCAGGCAACGGTTCTGTTATGTGCCTGTTGCAGGGTTATCTAAAAATGCCGGGTACGCTTCAAATTGTCGCAGAGTATATTTTTCTGTCAACCTTCCGTAGGAAGGTGTGCGATACGGTGTGCGGCATGATTTTGTGATTGAACCGGGGTTGTGTGTTATCGAAATGAGGCTGCTTGCGTCATGAGGATAACGCGAACGCGACATTACCATGACGCGACTCACGTTATGGTGATGACACATCTCATGTCATTACCATGTCGCGAATGAGTCATTACCATGTCATGAAGAGACTGCGCTCGAATCCTCCTACGGAGGTTATGACACCGTATGCTCTCAGTCTTTCGTTCATTTTGCAAATGTTTTAAGAGCAATCGGTATGCCCGGGGCGCTTCGCTCCGAAAACAGAGAACTAAACTTCGCGTTTTTTTCCATGGAAGTTATGCTGTTGGATAGTTTGGAACAGGAAACTCTTGCATCGAACTCACACCGTTTTATATTGCGTAAAATATCATTTTCAGGTCGCTTTTTCGAAGAAATTTTACAATTGTTTATTATCTTTGCGGCGAAAATGTAAGATGATAGTTTTAATAAATGATAAAGATAACATTTCCAGATAATTCCGTTAGGGAATATGCGGAAGGAACTACTTCCGTACAGGTAGCAGAAAGTATCAGTTCGCGATTGGCAGAGAGTGTGTTGGCGGCCAAAGTGAATGATGAAGTATGGGATTTAAACCGTCCTCTTCAGCAGGATTCGACCCTTCAGTTACTCAAATGGGAAGATGAAGAGGGTAAACATGTTTACTGGCATTCGAGTGCACACCTGATGGCCGAAGCCCTGCAAGAACTTTATCCGGGCGTCAAGTTCGGAATCGGGCCGGCTATCGAGAACGGCTTTTACTATGACGTAGACCTGGGAGATGCCGTCATTGCGGATAACGATTTTGCCGCTATCGAAGTTAAAATGCTGGAACTGGCTGCCCGAAAAGAAAGTATTATACGGCAAAGCATCTCGAAAACCGACGCGTTGAAACTGTTCGGAGACCGTGACGAAGTGTATAAGAGCGAATTAATCAGCGAACTGGAAGACGGGCAGATTACAACCTATACGCAAGGCTGTTTCATCGACTTGTGTCGTGGGCCTCACCTGCCCAATACTTCGTATATCAAGATGGCGAAGATCATGAGTGTGGCCGGAGCTTACTGGCGTGGCGATGAAAAACGCAAGCAACTGGTTCGTATCTATGGAATCACCTTCCCTAAAAAGAAATTGCTCGATGAATACCTCGCGCTGGTAGAAGAAGCCAAAAAACGCGACCACCGTAAAATAGGCCGGGAATTGGAATTATTTACTTTTTCTGCTTCCGTGGGCGCGGGATTACCCTTGTGGTTGCCGCGCGGTACGCAATTGCGCCTGAAACTGGAAGATTTCCTGAAACGGATTCAGCGGAAATACGGATATCAGCAAGTGATGACGCCACACATCGGTTCCAAGCAGTTGTATATCACCTCCGGCCACTATGCCAAATACGGCAAGGATTCGTTTCAGCCGATCCATACGCCCCAGGAAGGCGAGGAATTTCTGTTGAAACCCATGAATTGTCCGCATCACTGCGAGATTTTCAAGACATTTCCCCGTTCATACAGGGACTTGCCGTTGCGTTTTGCCGAATTTGGCACGGTATACCGCTACGAACAAAGCGGCGAATTGCACGGACTGACGCGCGTACGCGGATTTACGCAGGATGATGCCCACCTGTTTTGCCGTCCCGAGCAATTGAAAGACGAATTTCTAAAAGTCATGGACATCATCTTTATCATTTTCAAGGCGCTTAATTTTGAGAACTTTGAAGCGCAGATATCTTTGCGTGACCCCAGTAACAAGGAAAAATACATCGGCTCGGACGAGAACTGGGATAAAGCCGAACACGCCATCATGGAAGCCTGTCGGGAAAAAGGACTTCCGGCCAGAGTAGAACTGGGCGAAGCCGCTTTCTACGGCCCAAAACTCGATTTTATGGTCAAGGATGCACTCGGCCGCCGCTGGCAGTTGGGTACCATTCAAGTAGACTACATCCTGCCCGAACGCTTTGAACTTGAATATACGGGCGATGATAACAAGAAACATCGCCCGGTAATGATTCACCGGGCGCCGTTCGGTTCGATGGAACGCTTTATTGCCGTGCTGATTGAGCATACGGGCGGTAAATTTCCGTTGTGGCTAACCCCTGATCAAGTAGCAGTGATGCCTGTCAGTGAACGATTTAACGAATACGCCTGTCGAGTCGCCCGTCAATTGGAAGCACAGGACATCCGTGTGACCGTAGACGACCGGAATGAAAAAATCGGACGTAAAATACGTGACAATGAGCTGAAAAGAATACCATACATGCTCATTGTAGGCGAAAAAGAAATGGAAAATAGCGAAGTTTCCGTAAGAAAACAGGGTGAAGGTGATAAAGGTTCGATGAAAATTACTACCTTTGCCGCGCATTTGACAGCCGAAGTCGACGAAATGATGAATCGATGGGAGAAAGAACAAACAATTTGAACAGAGTTAATGTATAAGGAGGGATTACCCCGTTTTTGAATGAGAAACGACCACGTTAAAGAACAGTATAGAATCAATGAGCGGATTCGTGTTCCCGAAGTGCGCTTGGTAGGTGATAATGTTGCCGTCGGAATTTATCCGATCAGCCGAGCCTTGCAGATGGCCGAAGATATGGGATTGGATTTGGTGGAAATTTCGCCCAATGCACTCCCTCCTGTATGTAAGATAACGGAGTATCAAAAATTTCTCTACCAGCAAAGGAAACGCCAGAAAGAACAGAAGGCAAAATCGGTCAAAATAGTTGTGAAGGAAATACGGTTTGGCCCTCAAACGGACGACCATGACTACAACTTCAAGTTGAAACATGCGAAGAGTTTTCTGGAAGAGGGCGCCAAGGTGAAAGCCTATGTATTTTTCAAGGGGCGTTCCATCCTTTTTAAAGAACAGGGAGAAGTGCTGTTACTGCGTTTCGCCAACGATTTGGAAGATTACGGGAAAGTGGAGCAAATGCCCGTATTGGAAGGAAAGCGGATGATTATCATGCTGGCGCCCAGGAAAACCGCCAGTTCCAGCAAGCAGGCAGCAGCCAAAACGCAGCCCTCCAATCCGAGAGAAGAAGCAAAAAACGAATAAGAGATTATTCATCTAATTATTAATAATAAAAAAGTTAAGTAACATGCCAAAATTGAAGACTAATTCCGGTACCAAAAAGAGGTTCGCCCTTACCGGAACAGGGAAAATCAAAAGAAAACATGCTTTTAAAAGTCACATTCTGACGAAGAAGACCAAAAAGCAAAAGAGGAATCTGACCTTAACCGGTCTGGTAGCAAATGTGGATGCAAATAATGTAAAACATTTGCTTTGTCTGAAATAAGTTCATATTCCGCAAGAGTTTGATAACAGATTTATTAACCGAATGTTCAGCTCCCAAGTTCATCTGGAAAAGGTGGCGCTGACATTCAAAAATTCAGAATTATGCCAAGATCAGTAAATCATGTTGCTTCCAGAGCAAAAAGAAAACGGATTTTGAAACTCACGAGGGGTTACTATGGTGCGCGCAAAAACGTGTGGACTGTGGCCAAAAATACGTGGGAAAAAGGTTTAACTTACGCCTTCCGCGATCGTCGGAACAAGAAACGCAATTTCCGCGCACTGTGGATTCAGCGTATCAACGCAGCCGCCCGTTTGGAGGGCCTTTCCTATTCCCGCTTGATGGGCGGTTTGCGTGAGGCCGGCGTGGAAATCAACCGGAAAGTGTTGGCCGATTTGGCCATGAATCATCCGGAAGCCTTCAAGGCCGTCGTGAGCAAAGTGAAAGCAAGCTGAACCAACCGTACTGTTGATTTCGGAATAAGGTGGCTATTTGAATAAAAGCCACCTTATTACATTTTAAGAGGACAGCCGGATATGTTAAATCCAATTTTTTTGGATAAAAAAATTTGCTCAATCCGTTTCAAACATCTACATTTGCAACGACGAAATGTATGAGTTAAGCCGCATTTGTTCGATTGGGAAACTCATCAGAAAAAATGAATTCCGAGACAAGCTCTTGTCGTTAATGGCGGGCCGTATCCTCTCCGGAGGAATGCATAGCACGACGGATTACAAAGACGACAAAGGCACTCAAAACCTGTCATACGGAGTTTGTACATATCCACGGTGCGGCTTTTTAACAAACGGGCAACCCTATGCGGGCGTGCCCGTTTTGTTTTGGTTGAGCAGTCGTAAATAATAAGATCGGTGTTAAGGACCATCAACAAAACCACTGCCTGCCGGTTCGCAGAGACGCACGACTGTGCCCTGTGAACAGTTCTTCTCCAAAAAAAAATGAGCCGGTGCATTTTCACACCGGCTCATTTGCTTATTGTCTCATTGAATTTGTCAGTCTTTCAATTTGGCTGAGAGGAATTCGCGATTGAGGCGGGCAATGTTCGTGACCGAGATGCTTTTCGGACATTCCGCTTCGCAGGCACGCGTATTGGTACAGTTGCCGAAGCCCAGTTCATCCATCTTGGCTACCATTGCCTTGGCGCGACGGGCAGCTTCGACGCGTCCCTGCGGAAGCAACGCCAACTGACTCACCTTGGCCGATACGAACAGCATCGCCGAACCGTTCTTGCAGGCTGCTGCACAGGCGCCGCAACCGATACAGGCCGCTGCATCCATAGCCAGGTCGGCCTTCTCCTTCGGGATGGGTATCGCGTTGGCGTCGGGTACGCCGCCGGTATTCACCGACACGAAACCGCCCGCCTGCATGATTTTGTCGTATGCCTGACGATCGACGGTCAGGTCGCGTATCACCGGGAATCCGGCCGAACGCCACGGTTCAATTACAATCGTTGCTCCGTCTTTGAACTTACGCATGTGGAGCTGGCAGGTCGTGATTTCCGTATCCGGCCCGTGCGGATGGCCGTCGATGTAGAGCGAACACATCCCACAGATGCCTTCGCGACAGTCATGGTCGAAAAATACAGGCTCCTTACCCTGGTTAATCAACTGCTCGTTGAGCACATCCAACATTTCGAGAAATGAACTTCCCTGCGAAATCCCCTTCAACTGGTACGTCTCGAAAGCGCCCTTTTCCTTCGGACCCCGCTGACGCCATACTTTTAATGTAATATCTATATTCTTATCCATAGCCGTTCGTTTTTTAATTCTTATAATTTCGTTGCTGACGCACGACGAACTCGTAATCGAGCACTTCTTTCAGCATTACCGGATCTTTGTCTTCACCCCGATATTCCCAACAGGATACGTACGAAAACGTGTTGTCGTGGCGTTTTGCCTCTCCTTCTTCCGTCCGATGTTCCTCGCGGAAATGGCCGCCACACGACTCGGCGCGGTCATGCGCATCGTGCGCCATTAGCTCACCCAGTTCGATGAAGTCGGCCAGACGAAGCGCCTTGTCGAGTTCCACGTTCAGGTCATCGGCCTTGCCCGGAATGCGGACATTGCTCCAAAATTCCTTTTTCAACGCTTTGATTTTCGTGATGGCCGTTTTCAATCCTTCCGCATTACGCGCCATGCCGACGTATTCCCACATGATGTGTCCCAATTCCTTGTGAAGACTGTCAACCGAGCGTTCTCCATTGACGCTCATCAGTCGTGCGATACGGTCGCTGATTTGCTTCTCGGCCGCGTCGAACTCGGGTGCGTCGATCTTGAAGTGCGGTACCTGTATCTGGTCAGCCAAATAATTCTGGATGGTATACGGCAGGACGAAGTAACCGTCGGCCAGCCCCTGCATCAGCGCCGAGGCACCGAGCCGGTTGGCGCCGTGATCGGAGAAGTTGGCCTCGCCGATGGCAAACAGTCCGGGGATGCTCGTCATCAGTTCGTAATCGACCCACAGGCCTCCCATCGAATAGTGCAGCGCAGGGAAAATCATCATCGGCGTTTCGTACGGATTGTCATCGACGATTTTTTCGTACATCTGGAAAAGGTTGCCGTAGCGTTGCTCGACGACCTTCTTGCCCAGGCGGTCGATGGCGTCGGCAAAGTCGAGATACACGGCCTGTCCCGAGCCTACGCCGTGACCTGCGTCGCAACGTTCCTTGGCGGCACGCGAAGCCACGTCGCGCGGTACCAGATTACCAAAGGCCGGATAACGGCGTTCGAGGTAGTAGTCGCGGTCTTCTTCGGCGATTTGTGTCGGTTTGAGCTTGCCGGCGCGAATGGCTTCGGCATCTTCCTTCTTCTTTGGCACCCAGATGCGCCCGTCGTTACGTAACGATTCGGACATCAGCGTGAGTTTCGACTGGAACTCGCCGTGCACGGGGATACAGGTCGGGTGAATCTGTACGTAACACGGATTGGCGAAGCAGGCGCCCTTCTTGTAACACTGCCATGCGGCCGATCCATTAGAGGCCATGGCATTGGTCGAGAGGAAGAACGTGTTGACGTATCCTCCCGTAGCGATGACGACGGCATGTGCGGCGTAACGTTCAACCCGTCCGGTAACCAAGTTGCGGGTAATGATGCCGCGTGCGCGTCCGTCGATGAGCACGACGTCCAGCATCTCGTGGCGATTATACATCTTCACCTTACCCAGACCGATTTGCCGACTGAGGGCGGAGTAGGCGCCGAGCAGGAGTTGCTGTCCCGTCTGTCCGCGAGCGTAGAACGTACGTGAGACCTGCGCGCCGCCGAACGAACGGTTGTCGAGCAGTCCGCCATATTCGCGGGCAAAAGGTACACCCTGTGCCACGCACTGGTCGATGATAGCGTTCGATACTTCCGCCAGGCGATAGACGTTGGCTTCACGGGCGCGGTAGTCGCCGCCCTTGATGGTGTCGTAGAACAGGCGATAGACCGAGTCGCCGTCGTTCTGATAATTTTTTGCTGCATTGATACCGCCCTGCGCGGCGATGGAATGTGCACGGCGCGGCGAATCCTGTATACAGAAATTGAGGATATTGAACCCCATTTCGGCCAGCGATGCAGCGGCCGAAGCTCCAGCCAGTCCCGTTCCGACAACGATAATGTCCAGGCGGCGCTTGTTGGCAGGGTTCACTAATTTCTGGTGGTCTTTGTAATTTTTCCACTTTTCGGCCAGTGGCCCTTGTGGTATTTTTGAATTTATTTGAGTCATACTGATTTCATTTAAAAATAATTATTGACAACCTGCGCTACAACAGAGGCTTTTCACGTAGAAGAAGAGCGTCACGAAGGCGAATCCAAGGAAAATGAGCGTCGCGACGATGTTGGCGAACCATTTCCAGCGGTTGAGCCAGAGACCGTTGCTCCATCCAATGGTCTGGACGGCGCTCCAGAGACCGTGCGTCAGGTGGAACCACAGGGCTGCATACCAGACCAGATAGGCAATCACTACCCAAAGCTGGCTGAAATAGTATTGTACAAAAGCCGCACCGTCCTTGGGTGAAAGGAGCATCTCTGTACCCCAGGGCGAAACTTCATGATGTCCAACCAGTTCGGCAAACATCATCTTGTACCAGAACTGGCTGAAGTGTAGCAACAGAAACCCAATGACTATCAGCCCCAGCACGAACATGTTCTGCGAAGCCCAGCTCACTCCCGCAGGACGCTTATTGACCGCATAACGGTCATTGCCGCGTGCTTTGCGGTTCTGCAGCGTCAGCATAATGGCATACACGAAATGAATCGCGACGATGGCGCCAAGGCCGACTGTCGCCGCGACGGCATACCAGTTCGCTCCCAGCAATGCACAAATTCCGTTGTACGCCTCGGGCGAAAAGACAGCTGTCACATTCATGCACAGGTGAAACAGCAAAAATAAAATCAGCACGATACCGGAAATACTCATTACCAGTTTTCTGCCAATTGAAGAATGAAGTAACCACATATACAAACAAAGTTTTAGTTATAAAATATTCAAATGCTTTTTCGATGCGGCAAAGATACGACAAAATATAAAACAACACACGATGGATTATGGAAAATTTTCCGTATTCGTTCTTCTTCTTCACTCCGTCCACAGAGGTTCGGCATACCGCTCGGGAGCATTTCAGACTGTCGCATTCGCTTGCCGTGTGCGTGGAGTATGATTACGAGTATGAACAGGCGTCACGCAGCGACGCCTGTTTACAAACCATAAATTTATATATGGACGCTCTTGCGAAGGCCTGGCAGGACGGAATCGTGAAAGCGGTGGGCATTTCGGGGCATCACATGGACGCTTTGAACAAGGCAGCCACGGATCCCCGAGTCAACGTGATTAGGGTACGTATCAATCTCTTCGGTTCCAAGATGGAGGGATCACCGGACGAAGTCAATACCCTTCTGGAAAAAGCAAAACAGAACGGCAAGGGAATCATTGCCATGAAAGTGTTCGGCGAAGGAACGCACGTCTCCAAACGTGAGCAGCCTGTCCGGTACGCCGTTCGCGAAGCAAATGCACATGGCATGACGCCGGGACTGGAATCGGAAACAAAAATGCCGGCAACATGCTACAACCGAAATCGCAAAATTTTCATAATGCAAATAAATGAAAAACTACACGATAATCCATAGCCGACCGTGGAATTATAATAAATACTAAAAACATGATTCACGCAAAAAATAAAGCGAATAATCTTTGAATATGTAAAACAAGAAGTGTATCTTTGCCGCCGTGATTGTAAAACGGAAAATAAAATCAATAGAAAATGAATGGATACTCTGTTTTTCTTACAAACAAATGTGATGCCGGCTTCCTTTACGGGGGGGCTGTGGCACGATTTTTGCAGAGAGAGAGAGAGAGAGAGAGAGAGAGAGAGAGAGAGAGAGAGAGCACCTGGCGTGTATAGTATTATGTAAGCGCGCGAAATATACTGAAAATAAATCTTCCACACACACAAATCGGCAATTATTTTCGAATGAAATAACGCCGGAAAATAATATCCAAAAGTTTGAAAACTCAAACTCCAGAAATCACTATTTGGGGACATTGGGCAAAAATGCTCCGTCTGTCAAGAAACATATATCGTTCCGCGCAACGCGTGGAAGGAGATTTAATAAAGCCTTCGGGAAAGGACACGGTCCGTTTCCGGAGGTCTTTTGTGTGTAGTTTAATGATTGTTTTACTTAATTGAATTTATTATGGCTGTTAGCTATGTATTATCAGAAAAAGGGAATCCCCTTAAACAGGAAGAACCGAAAAAATGGTATGCAAATGCGGTAAGTACGGGAAAGATCCGTCTCAAAACGCTGGGTAAGGAAATCACCCAGCGCAGTACGGTCAACCATGCTGATACGCTGGCCGTTTTGGAGGCGCTTACACAGGTGTTGAGGGAACGTTTGGAGGAAGGTAAAATTGTATGCTTCGGCGACTTTGGCTCGTTCCAGGTCGCAATCGGAAGCACGGGTGCCGACACTCCGGAACAGTTCTCCGTCGCCCGGATCAAAACCCGGAAAGTTGTATTTCGTCCGGGTATTGACCTCAGGGAGATGCTGAACAACCTGGAGTTTGAGAAGAAATGATGCGCGGGTTCCGAAAAAGGGTTAACCCTTTCAACCAGGAAGGTTATTCTTCTTGGAAACGAGGGTTAACCCTTTCACACAAAAGGGATAACCCTTTTACCCACCCGATGCGTTATAGAGCCAGGACATGGCATTGACAAGTGCAGTAGAGAGACTGACGAAGGGCGTCTACTTGCCGGGTATCACCTTTTCCGCAGAACGCCGGCCCGATCATGAAAACTCAATCATCGCTTTCATCACACCCTCCCGATAGCCGGCCACCAGGTCGAAAGCCTTTTGCGTGTCCGGCAGTTTGAAGCGGTGA
>JAITAY010000107.1 GCA_031283915.1 Tannerella sp. | reverse complement strand
GGCGTAAATGTGAGGGTTTGAGCGGACAGCTTCGTCGTATCACAGAACTACCGACTCCTATTCTATCTATTAGCTACTAACTACCAGCTACTAACTACCTGTTTTTGCCCAAAACTATGCCGCGTGCGGTTTCTTATTTCTTTTCATGTTCTTCCTCCATAACCGTTTTCTGTTTCCTCCTGAAAAGAAACAAATCATACAGACGCCTTACTTTTTTCCGGAAGACAATGCCCACTCCGTATCTCGCGATTTCACCCTCCAGCAGATTTTCATACCGGCGATTGTAAAAAAGCTTTGCATAGCGGCTGCTGCCTGCGTCGAGCCGGTATTCGACGGAGGCGTCGTTGATGAACGTCTTACCCTGGTCGGGAACGTCACCGGTCGAGACGAGTCCGCCCAGAATGACGTTGATTCGCTCGTTGTAAAAGCGTTTCGAGAAACGGAAGGCGTAATCCGTCCGCCGTCCGCTTCCAAGTTCCGTTCCGTCGTAATGATCCATGCTGAAGTCGAAATCAATGTCTTTCAACAAACTTCCGGTGATGTTGTTGATTTCGTTTTGAAGGAAACTGTTCAGCGCCATCCCCATGTCCAGTTTCGTTTTCCCGGAACCGTCATCGGCCAGATACATGCCCGTAAGCAGCAGGCTGACGGCCTGTTTGCTCCGTTCTTCCGGCCCCATGGCGATCAACTGGTTCTGGACGGATGCATCGTCCAGTGCATCGAGTGTAAATTGCAGCGCCATATTTGCCATTCGCTGTTTCACTTCGATGCCGGCGTCGAAATTCACCGTGTGCGGCGCCTGACCGCCCGTGCTGACCGAAGAACGGATGCGTTCGGTCGCTTTCAGGCTCAGATAGGGGTCGAACGGATCGCCTGTCCATTCGATATAACTGTTTTCCTTAATCTTTAAGGATTTGTTGGCAATCACAGGCATGTTGTATTTCACCAGCCCGTCCGAGAGCGTATAGCGACCGGTCAGGATTAGATCCTGCTGCCGGGTATACTGGAACGACAAATCGCCGCCGCCTTCCAGTTCCACCCGGTTGGAAGAGGCGTCATCCAGGTCGACTCTCAGCTTGACGGACGGGTCGAGGCGAATGTTCAGCAGCATGTCCAGTCCGCCGGGAGGCGCCCATTCACGCGGCCTCCTCGCGAAATTTCCCACGGCACGCCGCGGAATGGTATCCCGGAAACGGGAAAACGTCACCAGGTCGGCCATGCGATCCTGCGCCGTCAAGGGCGACTCTTTCAGGATGTATGTCAGATTCGTAGCGTCCAGCAGATGCAGCCAGCCCCTCATTTCCGGCGCGCTCGGCGAGCCTTTCAGCGTGGAATTGAGGTCTACGAACAGTTTGCCGTAAACGATGCTTTCGTGCGTTTTCGGAGCATTGATCAGTTGCATGTTGTTCGCCGTCAGTTTCAGGTCAAATTCCGCTTTTGCCGGTTCCTGAAAATCAATGACGCCCTCAATCACGAAGGGGTTGTTCCCGACGGCATAAATGGCGTATTTGTTAAATTGCGCCCGGTTGTCCCGGATTTCCACTCTTTGACTGTCGAGGCGGAGTTGCGTCCCGACGGCTGTGAGACGGGCAACCGCCGTGTCGGCCTGCAGGTAACCGTTCAGCAGCGGTTTCTTTCCCGTACCCGCCACCGTCATGCGTCCCTGTAACGCACCGCTCAACTGCGTGAGGCCGTCCAGAAACGGATCCAGCATTTTCAGCGGCAACCGGTTCATCTCGAACACCCCGTCCAGACGTCCGTCCTGTTCGGAGAAGCAGGAAGCGGAAAGCGTGGAGATTTCCTTTTCCTCATGGAAAAAATGCAGGTCGACATGATGCTCTCCCGAATCTGCGGGCAGGTATACGCCGCTCATCAGTATTTCACCTACCCGGCCGTTCCGGTATATCAGGTTGTCAACGCTCGCATCCATCGCAATCAGGCCGTTCCGGTCTGCGGGGACGTAACGCAGCGACACGTCCGCCATGCCCCGCACCGGCGACGTCCAGCCGAACCCTTTCGAAACCAGGTCCAGGTCGATCCGGCTGATTTCGAGCATCAACTCTTTCATTTTCGCTTCCCCGTCCCGCGAATGAAACCATAGATAAGCGTCGTTTTTTCCGTCCAGGCGAAGGTTGGCGGAGAGGTCTCCCGTATTTTTGACCAGTACGTAATTGTCGGGATTCACGGCGAACGGCAAAAAGGTAATCACTGCATCCGGCTGCATGTAAATGCTCCAGCCTTCCGGCAGTTTTCTCGCCTGAAGACCCAGTTGCAGGCCGGTCTCGCCGCGTCCGTTCCGATAATACATCTCCAGCGCCGTCCCGCTGTCCTCCACCAGCCCGTTCCATCCGGCCGTGAATGGCTCCTGATGGCGGAATTTGTGCTTGATGATCTCGCCCGTATGACGGATTCCCGCCGTGTCCTGCCACACATGGATCCGCAGCGTGTCAATCTTCGTCGTATCCTTGATCAGGGAGAATAGCCGGGCATTCATTTGCAGCCCGCTGTCGGGCGAAGTAGATGCGTCGAGCGTGAAACGGTCAAAAAAGAGATTGTTCTCCTGCAAATAATTATATACCGGATTGTCCTGTCCGGCAGTGATCCGTACGGAGGCGTCGGGCAACAGCGGCCGGAGTTCCTGCAACCGGATGACGGAGTCTTTTTGCATCTGCTGCATGAAGTAACCGGACACATCGGTCAGTTTGCGGACGGTCGTCTCCAAATCCGCGTTTCCCGTGACCGTAATTCCCAGGTCGCCCACGTGAAAGGAACATCGTGTAGTATCTTCGTTTCCGGTCGCATGAAGAATCAACATCTTCGGACTCACATTTTGCCTTCCCAGCGTCATCTCCCAGTTTCCCAGGGTGACATCCAGCCGGTGACGTTTCCCCCGGTCGGTCTCCATTTCCGAAAACAGCTGGAACGAATGAGCCAGGGGCATGTCTGTCCATTTCATGCCGTACATGTCCAGCGAATCGATTCCGGCAATCAGCATGGCCGTCATTTTTTCCCTGCGAAGTTCGCCCTCCAGCGTGACCGTTCCCCTTGCATAAGGATATTTGCTGGTCAGCGAGGCATGCAGTTGATGTTCCTTTAACAAACCCTCGAAAGAAAGGTCATAAAAGGAGGTGCCGGAGATTTGAAGTTCCGTCAGTCTGCCGCTGATCTGCACCCGGGTGGAGTCGTGAAACAGATCCGTCCCTTTCCCTCTGGCGCGGACAGAAGCCGTCAGCAGAGTAATGGAATCCCGGGGCATGAACCGCACCGGCGCCAGACTGTCGGCGTCCAGTGTCGCTTCATATTCTTCCAGGCGCGTGTCGTAGTGTCCGGAAAGACGCACCCTGCCCGGCTGTCCGCTCAGCAGCATTGCCAGCCGGTAATCGCCCCCCGTCAGCATCGCTTCCAGATTCAGCCGCATGTCTTCGGGAATGCGGAAACGCCCGGCGATCGGAGGCAACGGGAGTCCCTGCAACCATCCGGACGTCCCGGTCTGCGCAGTCAGATGCAACTCGCCCGAACGCGATGCCCTGTCGGTTATTTTCCGGACAACGCCGCCGGCTTCTACCCGGAACACGCCGGGCAATTCGCCCTGCAGGCTCCGAAGGTGCATCCGGTCCGGATTTCCCTCCAGCAACCCGGAAACGCTCAGGAGCGTATCCGGGTAATAACGTTCGATTTCACGCGCCTGTCTGCCCAGAGCGGTCAGCACATCCCGCCTGTCCAGCGAGGCTTCCAGCCGCGAACGGAACATGCCCTGCGGCGTTGCCGCCAGCGTCGACCAGGGGAGTTCCACCTGCGCGTAAACGGTCGAATAAGGCGTTTGCAGCAAACAGCGGGGAACGGACAGCATGATCGAATCGGCATGAACGGTTCCTTCCATGCACAGGGTCAGTCCCGACTGTTCACCGGCGGAGAACGAACGGAGCAGAGCATGTATTTCCCGGCCCTGATAAAACAGGGAATCCAGATGGAGATGTACGTCCGAAAGTGCGATGTGCGAAGGATCGAATCCCTGCCGGACAGAAGGCCGGTTGCCCGTGTCGTAACCGACGGTTGCACCGGTCAGCAGGAACTGTGCGGCGGAATAGAGCGTCGTGCCGAAGTCGGCAATTCCGGCCTTCAAGGTCATGTTTTCGAAGGCAGAAGCAACCTCCAGGGAATCGGACGGCATCTGCAAAGCGGCGGAAATGCGTTGCAGGCAGAGGTCCTCCAGTTGCAACTTCCAGCGGTTGGGCGGGAGGGTCGTGTCCGGCGGAGCAAGGGAATCAATACGGACATTCACCGTTGCGTCGGAAAGCAGGAGTTCGCCCAGTTGTATTTCTTCGCGGACAAGGTGAATCCGGTCGCCGGAGGTTGTCAGTGCACCGATGACGCCCGCAACTTCAAAACCTTCCGTCCATGCGCGGGTATTCACCCGTCCATGCTCCAGATGGAATGCGCTAATTGACACTTCTCCCTCCAGCAGGGGCAGCGGACGCACGCTCACACTGGCACGACCGATATGGAGAAGCGTATCCTGCGCCGCATCGGTCACGGATACGTCCCTTATCGTCAGGTTCAGCGGAAACGACAGCCGTATCTCTTCCGCCTGCAGGTGCATCCCCGTACCGGAAAAAAAACTCTGTATAACCTTGTTTACAGCCAGGCGCTGAACTGGAGGGAAATAAAGCAGAATACCCGAAAGCAGTACCGCAAGCAGGGTTGCCAGACAGATCCATCCGGCAATCTTCAACCCTTTTTTTACGCACTTTCTCATATAGCATCATTTTAACAATGACAAAGATACAAAAAACTCATGCACTCCCAAATATTCTACTAGCTACCTGTTTTTGCACAAAACTGTACCGCGTGCAGTATAACTACTATCCGGAACCTGCCGCTCTGTATACATCCCGCAAGGGAAGCCCCTTTTCTCGTGCAATGCGGCGGGCATCTTCGTACTCGATGCAGAGGCGGGACGTATCGCCGAAGGTCGTTTCCTTGGCTTTCACTTCACCGTAGGGCGTAGAAAGGGTGGCGGCTTTGCGGGGCAGGCATGTCCGTTCGACGCGGTATTTCCGCAGGCCGATGGTTGATGTCTCGGTGAACAGGATGTGTTCCATGGCAAGGAGGTCCGCCTCGTCGCAAAGCACATGGAGCCACGTAGCCGGACGGCATTTCTTCATGTATACAGGCGAGAAAAACACATCATGCGCGCCGGCTTCCAGAAGTCGTTCCATCACGTAACCCAGTATTTCCGGCGTCGTGTCGTCGATATTCGTTTCGATGACGGTCACCGTATCCTGTTCCGGCTTCTTTCCGGCGACAGGTTCGCCCTGTACAACCCGCAACAGATTGGGGATGGGGAAATCTTTCGTTCCCGAGCCGTAGCCGGTTTTGATGATTTTCATTTCCGGCATTGGCCCGAAACTTTCGGCCAGTTCGGCAATGATGGCTGCGCCGGTGGGCGTCATCAATTCGCCTTCGATGTCTAACTGCTTAAATGCTGTGCCTCTGGCCGCCAACACTTCCGTCACGGCGGGAACGGGTACGGGAATCGTTCCGTGCTGGCATTTGACAAACCCGCGTCCGTCGTGCAAAACGGAAGCGCAGATTTTGTCCGGCGCAAGCAGGTCTATGCAAATGGCTGTCCCGACGATATCGATAATCGAATCGACCGCCCCGACTTCGTGAAAATGCACTTTGTCCGGGGTGGAGCCGTGTATCTTGGCTTCCGCCACGGCCAGCCGCACGAAAATACGTTTGGCCAAAGATTTGGCGCCGGCCGTGATGCCGCTTTCGTCGATGATGCGTGCAATGTCGGCCATCGTGCGGTGGACGTGCGGGTGGTGAGCATGTGCGTGATGATGAAAGAAATGCAGTCCCTTGTGATGATGAGTGTGCGCTTTTTCTTCCACAATCACATCCACATGCTTGGC
>JAITAY010000098.1 GCA_031283915.1 Tannerella sp. | reverse complement strand
TATGGTTTCTGAATGCCGGCGACATCATGCCTGACAGTCAGATTGTGTCGGAGTTGGCGACTGTTGCCATGCAAAGTGGGTTACCGGATATTTTGTATGGCGAAACAGACTTGATGAGTCCGGAAGGGAAAATCATTGCCGCACGCCGTCTGAAAGTGCCTCAAACATTGACATGGAAAAGTTTCCGAATGGGGATGCTGGTTTGTCACCAGGCGTTTATTGTGAAGCGATGTATTGTCCCGGAATATAATTTGCAATATCGTTTTTCTGCTGATTTTGATTGGTGTATCCGCTGTATGAAAGTGGCAAAAAACATTGTCAATTCCCGGTTGCGCGTGGTAAACTATTTATATGAAGGACTGACTACCGACAACCGGAAAGCATCTTTAAAAGAACGCTATATCATTATGTGCAAGTATTATAGTCCCTTAACGACGAATTTATTGCATGTATGGTTTGCCATTCGCTTTTACTGGGCAAAATGGACAAAAAAGATAGTGTGATTAAAATAAACAAAAAGAATTTGCGTTTAAATCGAAAAAATATGATACAGGACAGGATAAAAAAATGTATTCCACATATTGTGGCAGTGTTGTTCTTTTGGAGTTTAACGACCATCTATTTTGCTCCGGTCGTATTTGAAAATAAAAATATAGTACAAGCAGACGCTATCAGCGGAGGGGGCTGGGGAAAAGATTTGGCGGATTATCATCAGGAAACCGGTAAATATGCTTTCTGGTCAAACAGAATGTTTAGCGGTATGCCGGCTAATTATACCTATATGCCGCCCGTATTTAATATATTCAGTTATGCTTGCAGGGCCTTTACATTTGATTTGCCGGCACATCATATCGGAGTTGTATTTGTCTTGTTGCTTGGATTTTATATTTTCATGCTATCATTGGGATGCAAACCCTGGCTGAGCATCATTGGAGCGATCGCATACGCATTTGCTACGTTTAATCTGGTCAGTATTGAAGCCGGACATGTGAATAAATGTCTGGTCATGGCCACGATGGCTCCGGTGATGGGGGGAATCATTCTCTGTTATCGAAAAAAATATCTATGGGGAAGCATTGTCACGCTTCTGTTTACCGGAATAAATGTAATATGGGAACATCAGCAAATCAGTTATTACCTTTTATTGATGATTTTGGTTTTGGCAATTGTTTATTTAATTTATGCCGTCAGGGAGCATACGCTAAAAGATTACCTGAAATCCTCCGCCATATTAGTTGTTGTTGCGATATTAGCCATTGCGCCGCAAGCGGGGAAATTAATTACCACAGCCGACTATACTAAGGATACCATGCGAGGGGGAGCTGTGCTGCAAAACCAAAAGGAAGGAAAAAAAGCGTCCTCCGGCTTGGATATTGATTATGCTTTCCAATGGAGCTACGGGAAAGGGGAAACAATGACTTTGTTAATCCCTAATTTCTACGGTTCAAGTTCACATCATAATATAGGAAAAGACTCCGAATGTTATAAAGTATTACGTCCAACGGGACAGGCTGACCAATTCTGCAAGTATGCCCCGACGTATTGGGGAGACCAGCCTTTTACCTCCGGCCCTGTGTACGTGGGAGCTATTGTTTGTTTTCTGTTCGTGTTGGGGCTTATAATTGTGAAAGGGCCGGAGAAATGGTGGCTGTTGGGTGCGACCCTTCTTTCCCTCATCCTGTCGTGGGGGAGGCACTTCCCGCTGAACGAATTTCTGTTCCATTATTTGCCGCTGTACAATAAATTCCGTACGCCCGCCATGGCGCTGGTCATTGCCGAGGTCACGATGGCTGCATTGAGCATACTGGCCGTGAAAACCTTCCTGGAACAGACCGACAGGCGCAAGCTGCTTCAACCCTTGTATATTGCTGCCGGGATAACCGGAGGATTGTGTTTGTTTTATGCTTTGCTGGGGAGCAGTATGATGAGTTTCTCGGCTCCGTCGGATGCCCATTATCGGGATTATCCGGAACTTTTGGCCGCGCTGACGATCGACCGGCAAAACATGTTGACTTCCGATGCCTGGCGTTCGTTTCTTTTCATTGCTTTTGCCGCGGGCGCCCTGTGGTTTTATCTGAGAAAGCCTTATAAAATCATTTATGCCACGTTGATACTGGGCGTGTTGATTTTTGCCGACCTTTGGACAGTTGACAAACGTTTCATCAACTATGACAGCTTTGTTCCGAAGAAAAAAGCGCAGGAAATGGTCCCGACAGCGGCTGACTTGCAGATTCTGGAAGATAAAGACCCGAATTACCGGGTCTTTAACCTGACAAGAGACCCCTTTAATGAATCGCAAACGTCCTATTTCCACAAGACTATTGGAGGATACAGTCCGGCCAAGCTGCGTCGTTATCAGGATATCATTGACTTCCATCTGTCGCAGAACATCAATCAGAATGTACTGAACATGCTCAATACGCGCTATCTGATTGTTCAGACGCAGCAGGGGCCACAGGTACAGCCTAATGACAAGGCGTTGGGAAATGCATGGTTTGTAAACAGGTTGCAGTGGGTCAATTCGCCGGACGAAGAAATTGTCGCGCTGAAGGATCTCAATCCGGCGGAAACGGCTGTGATTGATGTGGTCTGGAAGGAAAAACTGGCCGGCTGGGAAGCTTTGCAGCACGAAAGGGACAGCAGCGCCGTGATTCGGCTGACGGATTATGTAAATCCCGGAAACCTGATTTATCAAAGCAGCAGTGCACAACCCCGTTTAGCCGTTTTCTCGGAAGTGTTCTATAAAACATGGCATGCTTATATTGACGGCGTCGAGGCGCCCCTGATACGTGTGAATTATATTTTGCGCGGGCTGGCGGTACCGGCTGGAGAACATCAGATTGAGTTCAAGTGCGTGGATGAAGTATATTACAAGGGAGCCGGCATCTCGCTGATCTCATCCATTGTCGCAGGTTTTGTGATAGTATGTCTGCTTGGATATGCCCTGTGGACTGCAGTGGTACGGTTTCGTTCGGATGCCGGACATCCGGAACCCGGGCAGTTGCCATCCGGTTCGGATGCCAAACGTCCGAAACCCGGACGGTCGCAATCCGGATTAACTTCCAAACGTTCGAAACCCTGACGGCCGTAATCCGGTTGAGACAGAACGGATTTTTCCAGACAGCTCCTAAGTAACGGAACAGGGACGATTTTATTCCGTAGACCGATCGTTCGGCTCGGAAATAAAACATCCCTTTCAGCACTGAGATCATTTATTTCAGAGCAGAAATCATGCGGTTCGGAACTGAAATCATTCGGTTTCGAACCGTATGATTTTTGTTTAAAGCAAATTGTTTTCAGAGATGCAAAATAAACAGGAGAGAACGAATGATACGGTGCACGACCTGATTTTGACAGTTTTGGGATGCGATACCTCATTCGTTTTCATCTGATGAAGAAGCGGCTCAATGATATGTCCGTCAAACGGGTTGCCTGTAAATCATTTCGTCAGAGCTTTTGAATTGTTCCTGTTTTTTATACCGAATTCATACGATTGAAAAACAAATGAAAAAACAAAAGTTGATATTCGATAGCATTTTTCCAGTATGCGGCGTTATGTCCTCCCGGTCGCGTCAGATAATCGTGCGGAATATGATTGTCAAGCAACTTTCTATGCAGGGCAGTGTTCACTTCGTAGAAGAAATCTTCCGTACCGCAATCAATAATGATGGCTTGCGAATCAGGCCGGAGGCGATGCAACTGGTTGATGACCGTGTATGCGTCCCATCGCTCCCTGTTTTCGCGATAGCGGCCAAGCCATTTTTCCATTTCCCAATTCTCCGGGAAAGGGCGGATATCTACGCCACCGCTCGTCGAACCGCAGGCGCCGAACAGATCCGGATGACGAAAACCCAGCCACAAGCCGCCATGTCCGCCCATGCTGAGTCCCGTAACGGCGCGACCCTTTCTCTGGGGAATGGTTTTGTAATGAGCGTCCGTGTAGGGAATCAACTCCCGGATGACATACGTTTCATATTTCTGCGTCGGAACCACCGGGCTGTCCCAGTACCAACTGTTCTTCCCGTCCGGACAAACAAGGATCACACCATAGCGAGTCGCCAGTTCCGGCAGTCCGGGATGAATCCGAATCCATGATTGATGATCACCGCCGTAACCGTGGAGCAGGTATACAACCGGAAAAGCCTCCCGCATACCCGTATCCTCCGGAACAATCACTATGTTTTTCACCCACCTATTCATCGAAGGACTGTAAACGGTAACCGTATCTATCTGTCCGGCAAAAACATTCGCCGCAAAAAGGGCGAACAGGAAAATCTGTATCAATCTACCTTTTCTTCTCATAAAATTTATACCTGATTATACTGCACACGGTATCGTTTTGTGCAAAAACAGGTAGTTAGTAGCTGGTAGAATAGTAGTCGGTAGTTCTGTGATACGACGAAGCTGTCCGCTCAAACCCTCACGTTTACGCCTTTCCCTCCAACTGCCGCTTTTCTGCCAACCGCCCTCTACTAGCTACTAATTACCCCTTTATGCACAAAATTATACTGCGTGCAGTATAACCACCTGTTTCTGCGCAGTAATCCGTTTTCCCGGCGCCGGCTCAAAGATAGGACTTTTTTTTGCAAAATAAACCTGCCATGCGCGCCGGCAATAAAAAAAAACCTATATTTGCACCCTGGAAAATTGAGTTCAAAGGAAATAAGAAAAGTAATATAAATATAAAACCTATAGATTCAAAATGCAAAACAAAGGATTTGTAAAAGTATTCTCCGTGTTACTTGCACTTGTTTGCGCGTTTTACCTGTCATTTTCATTTGTGACAAGGCAATACAACCAGCGGGCTGCGGAATATGCGAATGGAGACACCTCAAAAGAGAGCTTTTATTTAGACTCGCTGGCAACTAAAAAAGTATGGCTTGGGTACACCCTGAAGCAATGCCGTGAGATGGAAGTGACTTTGGGACTCGACCTGAAGGGCGGTATGAATGTGATTCTGGAACTGAACGTCCCTGACGTACTCCGGTCGCTGGCAAATTACAATCAGGATCCCAATTTCAACAAGGCACTGGAACTGGCGTATGCACGTCAGGCAAGCAGTAACAAAGATTACATTGAACTGTTTGCGGAAGAATATAAGAAACTGGATCCGCAAGCTCGTTTGGCCGGTATTTTCAGTACGTTTGAACTGAAAGAGCGGATTTCGTCCCAAAGCACGGATGCACAAGTGATTTCCGTGATACGCGAAGAAACAAAAAGTGCGATTGACAATTCTTTCAATGTTTTGCGTACACGTATCGACCAGTTCGGCGTAGTTTCGCCCAACATTCAGCGTCTGGAAACAACCGGACGCATTCTGGTGGAATTGCCGGGTGTGAAAGAACCGGAACGGGTGCGCAAACTGCTTCAGGGAAGCGCCAATCTTGAATTTTGGGAATCGTATGAACTGACCGGTATCTATGAACAGTTGGTCACGGCAGACGCCACACTGGCCAAACTGTTGAGAGCCGACGAACCGGCCGCCGATTCGACGGCTACTGTGCCGGCCTCCGGCCTCTCCGCCGCCTCCGACACCACCGCCACCGGTTTGACGGCAGCAAACAAAACCTCGGAAGCGGATTCCCTGCTGGCTCAATTGGGCAATGAAGAAGTGACGTCTCCGGAAGAAAATGCCTCGGCCGAAGAGTTTCAGAAGGAACATCCGCTGTTCGCCAAATTGCAGTTGAATGCCGACAATACCGGTCGTATCGTTCCCGGGCCGGTAGTAGGCTATGCGCTGAAAAACAATATGAATGCGATAACGGAATATTTGAATATGCCTCAGATAAAGGCCGTATTGCCGCGAAACGTCGCCTTCAAATGGTCGGTGAAACCGTCCGAAATGAACGAACAGTACTACGAATTATATGCAATCAAGGTTACGAACCGTGACGGCCGACCGGCTTTGAGCGGCGATGTAGTGACGAATGCCGTAGCTGACTTCTCGCAACAGCAAATCGGCCGTGCCGAACAGCAGGTCAGCATGACGATGAACGCAGAAGGAGCCAAGGCATGGGCACGCCTGACCAAAGACAATATCGGCAGTTACGTTGCGATTGTGCTGGACGACAAAGTGTATTCGGCGCCGCGCGTGAACGATGAAATCACCGGCGGACGTTCCCAGATCACCGGCCATTTCAGCACGGAGGAAGCCAAAGACTTGGCAAACGTATTGAAATCGGGTAAAATGGCTGCTTCGGTCAATATCGTTCAGGAAGATGTCATCGGCCCCTCGCTGGGACAGGAAGCCATTAACGCCGGCGTGATTTCCTTCATTCTGGCGCTTGTGATTCTGATGATTTACATGTGCGTTATCTACGGACTGATTCCGGGTCTGATTGTGAACGGCGCATTACTGCTGAACATATTTTTCACGATGGGCGTCATGGCTTCCATCAAGTCGGTACTGACCTTGCCGGGCATTGCCGGTATCGTGTTGACGCTGGGTATGGCTGTCGATGCCAACGTACTTATCTATGAACGCACGAAGGAAGAACTTCGCGCCGGAAAGGGGCTGGCAAAAGCGCTTTCGGACGGTTACAAAAACGCCTTTTCCGCCATCTTTGACTCGAACCTGACAACCGTTATCACCGGTATTGTGTTGTTCATCTACGGAACAGGCCCGATTCGCGGTTTTGCGACGACACTGATTATCGGCCTGATAGCTTCGTTCCTGACAGCCGTCTTCCTGACGCGTATCGTCTATGAAGCCTTGCTGGCAAAGGAGAAGCTGAAAAATATTACATTTACCACGTCCCTATCGAAAGGTTTTCTGGCCAACCCGAAAATTCCGTTCTTGAGTATGCGCAAGATAGGATACTTGATCCCGGTGATGATCATCCTGCTGGGCGCCATTTCGATGCAAGTCGTCGGACTGAATAACGGAATTGACTTCACGGGAGGACGCAACTACATCATCCGTTTCGATCAGGATGTGCGGACGGACGAGGTACGTACCGCCCTGTCCAGCCAGTTGGAAGGCTCTGTAAGCGTCATTACGATCAGTACACAAAATCAGGTGCGTGTTTCCACCAACTACCGGATTGGCGACAACGATCCTTCCGTAGACCGGGATATTGAATCCAGCATGTATAAAGGGTTGACGAATTTCCTTCCGGCAGGAACCACCATGGAGCAATTTTCAGAGAACTATATCAAGAGTTCACAGAAAGTAGGCCCCAGTATGGCGGAAGACATCAGAAACAGCGCAGTCTGGGCGCTCATCCTGGCCATGTTCTGTATGGCATTCTATATTCTGGTTCGATTCAGGGATGTGGCATTCTCGGTGGGCGTGTTCATTTCCGTACTTGCAACGACTTTGTGCATCTTCGCCTTCTATACACTCCTGTGGAAAATTCTACCGTTCTCCATGGAAATCGACCAGACCTTTGTCGCCGCAATTCTGACGGTCATAGGATATTCCATTAACGACACGGTGGTGGTGTTCGACCGGATTCGCGAGACGATCCAGACCTATCCGAAACGTGAGCGGTATCAGGTGATCAATGACGCATTGAACTCTACGCTGGCGCGTACGTTCAATACCTCCTTCTCCACCTTTATTGTGGTATTGTGTATCTTCCTGCTGGGCGGCGCAACCATCCGCAGTTTCACGTTCGCCATTCTGCTGGGCGTCATCATTGGAACCTATTCGACGCTGTTTGTAGCAACGCCGATTGCCTATGAGATTCAAAAGCGGAAAATCAACAAGATGGCCGTTTCGGGAACGCTAAAGACAGCTCGTGCATAAACTGTACGATTCCTTATCGAAAAAAAAGGCTGCCCGGAAACTTCGGGGCAGCCTTTTTTGTCATTATCAGGAAGAAGACGTACCTTTGCCCGCATGATTCAAAAAATAGTGTATACTGCATGAGGTATAGTTTTGTGCATAAAGGGGTAGTTAGTAGCTGGTAGAATAGTAGCCGGTGGTTCTGTGATACGACGAAGCTGTCCGCTCAAACCCTCACTTTTACGCTTTTCCCTCCAACCGCCCTCTACTAACTACTAGCTACCAGCTACTAACTACCCCTTTATGCACAAAACGATACCGCGCGCAGTATAATACCCGTCCGGACACAAAATGATACCGTGTCCGGTATAACGATTGTTTTTTCCCGTTTTAGGGGTTTTCTCCGGAATGTCGTTATGAAAACAAATTTTAATTATAATCACAGTGAAAATGAAGAAGATAATTTGTTTCGCATTATGTGTATGCTTTCTGGGTGGAACGGCTTTCGCACAGGGTCGCGCTTCCCTGGTAACGAAAAGCACGCCGAATCCCGTAAAATGGGTGAATCAGCAATTTGCCAAAGGAAAAAAGCCGCCGTTTTCGTTCGTCTACGACGGGGAAACATCAGACCGTTTCATCTCCGGCTGGCGCTATCAGTCCCGCACGTTGAGCGTCACCGCAGAAAAGGAAATCTACCTGTTTACATACACCGACCCCCGGAGCGGGCTGACGGTGAAATGTGAAGTTACGGCATTCAAGGATTTTCCGGCCGTTGAATGGGTCTTGCATTTTGAAAACACGTCGGGAAACAACACGCCTCTGATTGAAGAAGCGAAAGCCGTCAACCTGTCGTTTGCTACGGCGCCAGGCCATCTTGTCCTGCACCATTCGCGCGGCAGCAATGCCCGGCGGGACGATTTCGAGCCGCAGGATCGAACGGTAGCGGCCGGTGAGCAGATACATCTATCACCCTCGGCCGGACGTTCGTCGGACGGTAGCGCGCTGCCGTTCTTCAACATTGAGACCGCCGGACAGGCCGGCGTGGTAGTGGCCGTCGGCTGGACAGGCAAATGGTATGCCGACCTGTCGCGTCCCGACGACCGGCGCCTCCACCTGGCCGCAGGGATGGAACGGATGCAGTTGTCGCTCTATCCGAACGAAACCATCCGCACGCCCCGAATCTGTTTGCTTTTCTGGAACGACGCCGACCGGATGACCGGTCACAACCAGTTCCGCCGTTTCGTGCTGGCACACCATTCCCGTCAGATCAACGGTCGCTTCGCCGAATATCCTTTCTGTACGAACTTCGACCACCAGAACCCCGCGCCGTGCAACGAGTTTGAGTGTCTGACGTCGGACTGGGCAGTGGCGGCAATTAAACAGAAACAGTATTTTGACATTCTGCCGGAAGTATTCTGGCTCGATGCCGGATGGTACAGCGGATGCGGCTGGAACAAGAAAAACGGCGGCTGGGGGCAGAATGTGGGCAACTGGACGCCCGATCGGGAACGTTTCCCCGACGGGTTGCGTCCCATTGCAGACGCAGCCCATCAGGCGGGCGCCAAGTTCATGGTATGGTTCGAGCCGGAAAGAGTGCGGCCGGGCACACAGTTCGACCGCGAACATCCCGAATGGCTGATCCGGATTCCAGGCGAAGACAACCGCCTTTTCGACCTCGGCAACCCTCAAGCCCGCCTGTGGCTGACCAATTATATCTCGGACTTTCTCCGCCGCGAAGGCATTGACTACTACCGGCAGGATTTCAATTTCGATCCCTATCCCTACTGGCAGGCCAAAGACCAGCCCGGACGCATCGGAATGGCTGAAATCAAGCACATCGAAGGGCTGTATGCCTATTGGGACAGTCTGCTTGTCCGTTTCCCGAATTTGCTGATCGACAACTGCGCCAGCGGCGGACGGAGGCTTGACCTCGAGACGACTTCGAGGAGCGCTCCGCTCTGGCGGACGGACTATCACTATGGCGAACCCAACGGATACCAGTGTCACACCTACGGGCTGAACTTCTACCTGCCTGTTCACGGAACAGGCCCCTCCAGCGCCGACAACTATAATTTCCGCTCGGGACTGCTGGCCTCCATGACAACCGTCCTGTGCTGCCGTCCGCTGGCCGACATTCAGAAAACCATCCGCGACTACAAGGAACTCCGACCGTATTTTTACGGCGATTATTATCCGCTGACTTCCTCCGAAAATTATACGAACGACGACATCTGGCTGGCATACCAACTGGATCGTCCCGAGCAGGGAGACGGGATTGTGCTTGCCTTCCGCCGCAAAGACAACACGCAAGAATCACTGCATGTCCGCCTGTCCGGCGTAAAAGATCAGCAGACGTATGAACTGTATGACGAAGACAGGCAGACGCGTGAAACAAAGACCGGTCGCGAACTGAAAGCCGGCATTGACCTCCGGATACCGGATACGCCCGGATCGCTGTTAATCCGTTATAAAGTCAGCCATTGAATGAGGCATGAGTGAATAACAGGCAAAGGGTCTGCTATACTGCACGCGGTATAGTTTTGTGCATAAAGGGGTAGTTAGTAGCGAGTAGTTAGGAGAGGGCGGTTGGCAGGCAAGCGGCCGTTGGAGGGAAAGGCGTAAAAGTGAGGATTTGATCGGACAGCTTCGTCGTATCACAGAGCTACCGACTACTATTCTACCGACTACTATTCTACTAACTACCTCTGTATTCATAAAATGATACCGCGTGCAGTATGACTCCCCAAAAATGATTTGGCCCTCTTCCGGTGAATTAGCCCGTATCACCGTTTTTTTGTAATTTCGCGTCTGGAATACAGCAAATGACATACGGACATGATTGATCAGGCAACCATTGACAGAATCTTGAATGCGGCGACGATTGCCGACGTCGTATCGGAGTTTGTCACCCTGCGCAGGCGGGGTGTCAACCTGGTCGGTTTATGCCCTTTCCATCCGGACAAGACGCCATCGTTCTACGTATCGCCGGCCAAAAATATTTGCAAATGTTTCTCCTGCGGCGAGGGGGGCGATCCGCTGCATTTCATCATGAAGCATGAGCAGTTGAGCTTTCAGGATGCGCTCCGTTTCCTGGCCAAGAAATATCATATCGAATTTGAGGAAAAGGAGTTGACCGACGAAGAAAAGCGCGCGCAGGGCGACCGCGAAAGCATGTTCATCGTAAACAGCTGGGCGCAGAAATATTTCACCTCCCGCCTGTTGGAGCATGAAGAAGGCAAGACGGTCGGTTTGGCCTATTTCAACGAACGGGGTTTCAGGGAAGACATCATCCGGAAGTTCCAACTGGGTTACAGCCTCGAAAAACGGGACGATCTCTGCCGGACGGCGCTGAAAAACGGCTACAGGCAAGCCTTTCTTGAAAAGACCGGTCTGGTTTCCTTCCACGAAGACGGAACGGCGCACGACCGTTTCCGGGGACGGGTCATTTTCCCGATACATACGCTGAGCGGCAAAGTGGTGGCCTTCGGCGGACGGATTCTCCGGAAAAGCGACAAAACAGCGAAGTACATCAATTCGCCCGAAAGTGATATTTATCACAAAAGCAACGAACTGTACGGCATTTATTTTGCACGGAACGCCATTCGCAAGGAAGACAGATGTTATCTGGTCGAAGGCTACACCGACGTGATTTCCATGCACCAGGCGGGACTGGAAAACGTGGTAGCCCCCTGCGGCACAGCGCTGACACAGGGACAAATCCGTATGATTCACCGGCTGACCGACAACATCACCGTACTGTATGACGGCGACGCGGCCGGCATCAAGGCGGCAATCCGGGGAATCGACCTTTTCCTGGAAGAAGGGATGAACGTCAAGGTACTCCTGCTGCCCGACGGCGAAGACCCGGATTCGTTTGCCCGGAAAAACAGCGCCGGTGAATTTACCGGCTATATCCGTGAGCATGAAACGGATTTTATCCGCTTTAAGGCTGGCCTGTTGCTGAGCGAGGCCGGCGACGACCCCATCAAGCGGGCGTCGCTCATTACCGACATCATCCGTTCCATCGCCGTCATTCCGGAAGGAATCATCCGCACCGAATACGTGAAGGAATGCAGCCGGATGCTGGACGTGAGGGAACAGGTACTGATCAGCGCGCTCAACAAGGAGCGCGACAAACGGCACAATGCCTTGCGGAAAACCAGGCAGGAGACACCGGCTCCTCCGCCGGCTGCCGAACCGGAAAAAGAGGATTCGCCACCGGAAGAGGCGGTCGTGCCGGTCGTGCGAAAGACGGAAATGTCCCCCTACAGGGCCTATGAAGAGACTTTGCTCCGTTACGTCATCTATTCCGGGGAACAAATCCTGTTTGACTACATGGAAGGGGAAGAACACCGGCTGGTCAGGGTGGCCGAATACATCCGGTCGGAGTTGCAGCACGACGAAATCACGTTTTCCGTTCCCGTACATCAGCAAATCATGGAAGAAGCCGTTATCCGCTGTCAGGAACCTGACTTCACGGCCTCCCGTCATTTCCTCTCCCATCCCGACCCGGAAATCAGCCGGACGACCATCCTCCTGATGGATCCCGTCTATCCGTTTCATTTTGATGCGGTGTGGAAGGCGAGGGATGCATTTGTGGCACAAAGGGAAACGGTAGCGCCTTTGCTGCAAAAGGAGATGCAAGACGAAGAACCCACACGCCACGAGATGGAAACCCTCCAGGAGCTAAAAGAAAAGGAACGGGAACTGTTAAAGCAGATCGACCTCTTTGAACATACCCTTCGCCGGGACCTGTTTGCCCTGAAAGAAGTGCACATCCGGCAGAAGATAGCAGAAATAAAGCATAAAATCAAAGACTTGCAGCAAGAAGGAAAGATAGATGAAATCATCGAACTGATGAAAGAGCAAACTCATTTAAACGAATTGAAGATCGAATTGAGCCGTGAACTGGGCGAACGGATCATATTGCCCCCAACCCATACGGGCAGGCATCCCCAACCCCCTGTCATTCATCATTAACCATGAAATAGAAAACATCATCGAGCAGTTTCAAAAGTTCGACATCATGCGCTGGTGGAACAGGAAACCGGAAGAACTTTCGAAAGGTATGCAGCAAAAAGTGCAGTTTATCATTACGGTAATCAGGCTGACATCACAGCGGTGCCGGGTACAGTATAATTGAGTTTGCCAAACAATACCGGAAGTCTATAAACATAAAAAGGCGTCCGGAAACTTTTTGCCGCTCTCCGGACGCCCTGTTTATCTGCTCCCGTGTCCCGTCAATAAACCGCTACTTTCAGGCTTTCGCCACTGTCAAAGGTCACAATATACACGCCTTTCGGGATGCGGGCGGCGCCGGGG
>JAITAY010000289.1 GCA_031283915.1 Tannerella sp. | reverse complement strand
TGTAAGCATTTTCAGGAGGAAGTATGGCGAAAAACAGACCCGTAAATGGATGGTTTATTTCCAGACAGCTCCTAAGTCCCCGCAATGAATAATTGAATGTGTGGCTCCGTGTCTCTGCCAATGATTTGTTGATCATGAATGACAACGTAGAGACGCAAAATCTTGCGTCTCTACCACGCGGCGTCACCGGTTTTACGGGAAAATCGCCGCATCTCCACGTTTCAATTATTCTCTCCTTCTTCGACACTGTTGATAATCAATGTTTTTTGAATCTATTTCATCACACTAAATTATCCTTATGTTTTATTGGAATATTTTTAACCTGAATTATTACCCAGTATAAAATTCTTTTTATACCTTTGCCGCCGTATAACATAATTTATCAATATAAATGGACCAATTATGCTTAAACAAACTGAAAATATGAACAATGGTTTTAAACCGTTTTACCGGAACAGAAAGCTGTTTTCCGAAGTGCATCAGTATAATTCTTTTTATAAGAATATTACGTGTGAAATGGTGAAGATTGCTTGTTTACAGAAACAGGCCTTATCGAAATTTGCAATCGGGTTTCGATCGCATGAATATTCATATATACAATGTATTTTGATATAATTGTTGTTTATTAACAAAATGAGGTATTTAAAGCTAATAACTAAACATACAACCACTGATTAAATAACAAAAATTCAATGAAACGGACGAGATCAATCGTTAGGAAACGGTGCATGGCAGAAGCGACTCATGCACCCGTGTTTTCGCAGGAAAAAGAGACTTGCAGGCCGTTTTCCGCCGGTGAAAGGCAATCATTCCTTTTTGATTTTCCGGGAAGGAAAAGAACGGCAGTCCTCGAGAAAACAAATATCCGGCGGACAAGGCCGGCCCAACGGATCCAGGCACACCTGTCCGCCCCGGCAAAGGCTTGCCTGCACCGAAGAAGGAAGTATAAAGCCAATCCCGTATATGGAGGAAGTCGCGATGAAAAAAAGATTCTGTGACCCCGTGAGGCGCTGTCCGAATTTCAACCGTACGGGTTCTGGCCGGATGGCTGCGTTCCCCGCACGGTATACATGTGCACGGGTGATGCCCGGACAACGGCTGAACGCTTTCGGAAAAATGTTGCTGACCGCGTGCTTTTGCGTGTTGTTTGCCGCCCTCTCTCAAGCTCAGCAGCATAGGGAGACCTTTAACTGGTTTTTTGGAAACAAGGCGGGTATGACCTGGAATACAACTCAGACGATCGGCGCGCTGTCTGGCTTGCCTACGCCGCTTAACGGTTCAGCGATGAATTCCATAGAAGGATGTATAACCGTTTCCGACAGGAACGGACAATTGCTGTTCTATTCCGACGGAATTAGTATCTGGAACCGGAATCATGGTGAGATGACAACCGGATTGACCGGAGGTGTTATAGGCAATAATATTGTAAATTTCTACGCTTCTCAGTCTGCAACTGTTATGCCTCACCCGGGAAATGCCAATCAATACATTGTTTTAACGATCGGAATAAATGGCGACAACGATTTGGCCTATACAGTGGTAGACATGACGCTGAACGGAGGTCTGGGCGGCGTTACACAAAAAAACATTCCTTTGACTGGAGCCAAGGGGACGCTGGGCGAAAACGTAACCACTGTAAAACATGCCAACGGTACGGACTATTGGATTGTGGCAACGGGGAAAGGATCCGGTGCAAACTCGGCTTTAAATGTATGGAAAGTTACTTCAGTCGGCGTGCAAGCCTCCCTGTATAACTATGCCATTTTGCCGGCAAATACAGATCCCTCCTACACAATAAACGGTTATCTTCGTTTCAGTCTTGATGGAAAGTATTTCGCTTGGGCGGAAGCACTCAATTTTCAATATGCACCCGGATACAATCGTGACTTTTTCTTCGGAGAATTTGATCCGAGTACAGGAGTTTTTTCCAATATAAAAGCGATGGCGACTCCGTCCAGTTCTCAGGAGATGAGCTGTTATGGCGTTGAATTTTCTCCTTCGGGAAAGATTTTATATATATCATCTTCTCTTGGCGATCAAAGTGTACTACTTGTTTATCGTTTCGAAGATTTACTGGCGTCTTCCAATCCCGGCGGGCTGTCTCATAAAAAAATAACAAATCCTGCATCCAGATCCGTTCAGGCATTGCAATTAGGCCCTGATGGCCGTATTTATGGTGCGGCGCAAGGCTCCCAGTCCCTGTTAGTGATTGATAATGTAGAAGATTATAATAATTATACGTATGCTGAAGTAACAGGATTAATACCTTCGGGTACGTATGTACAGTATGGTCTGCCCGCATTTCCCTCGGAATGGTTGCTTGCGCTTTTTCCGGAAGCGCGTCCCGATACGGCCACGGTGATTGCAGGTTCGACGTGTATCGTTGACATCCTGGCCAACGACAAGCTGGGCGACTGTGACCGCAGTTCCATCCAGGTTTCCATTGAGACGCCGGCAGCCAGCGGAACGCCCGTCTCCTTCGCGTGGAAAGACCTGGTTTACAAGCCGCTCGACGGCTTTAGCGGCATTGACAGCCTGACCTATAAAATCACCTGCGGTACGCTCTCCCGAACGGCCAAAGTCTATATTACGGTATATGACAATCCGGGCAATATAAACGACGCCAAATGTTATGATACGCCCTCGGCAATGGAATGGGGAATAAAGGTTGACTGGTCGTCGGCCAATATTGTATCCGTATTCAATACTCCGTTTGTCGGAGACCTCAATAATGACCAGATTCCCGAAATCGTATGTTTTGGCGACGCCGGCAGAACGGGAAGCGACCCTACCGGCATAAAATTAAATACGATATTGATATACGACGGCCAAACGCATAATTTGGTAAATACCATATCCATGAAGAACGCTTCAAACGCAAATATATACGTTACCGGATATGACGCTTCGGCGTATGGACTGGTCAAACGTCCGTCCGACAAGAAAGGGCTGGTTGTGGTGGCTTGCACCGATTATTACCTCCGTGCATACGATATCGCTGGAACACTGATATGGACCTCCGACCAGCCGTACGCTTCCGGCACAAATGGTGAAGAATATGCGGTAAATATCGGTTTCGCCGATTTTAATCAGGACGGCAATCCCGAACTGTATCTACGGAATCAGATATACGATGCATCTACCGGCAAATGGCTTGCAACAGCCACCGGCGGGAGTAATCTCGGAGCGGCATGGGCGCATTATTCTCAACAACTCAATCACAAACTGTCGTCGCCGATAGCGGCCGATGTACTGGGTGATTCACGGCTCGAACTGATTCTTGGCAACGAAATTTATGAGGTGAATATCGGCGCTAACGGAAATACGGTTCAAATGATTAAAAGCGTAACTCCGCCGACAGGCGCGGTAAGCGACGGCTTTGCACAGGTAGCCGACTTCAACATGGACGGTCATCTTGATATTTTCATTGCTACCCGAAGCAGTAAGGATAATGACGGTACGGTAGCCGGTTATGTATGGGATGTATTCAACCATGTTACAGGCACGCCATTTACAATATCCACCAGTAACAGCGGATTAAGCATTCCGCTTATAGCCGACATTAACAATGACGGACTGCTGGAAGTACTTATACAGAGCGGCGTAAATGGCAGCGTCAATAAATATCAGTGCTATAAATATGATCCCGCAACCAAGGCTTTCTCCCTTTTATGGGGTTTTGCACCGGACGAAAATTCGTTTTCCAACTCCGCCACCCTGTTCGACTTTAATATGGACGGGATGAATGAGATACTGCTTAGTGACCAGACTAAAATCCGAATACTGAACGGAAGCGGTAAAAGTCATATTACCAAACAGGATACGCTGGCTGTATATGTGATGGCAGAAATCAGTTTCGGAGAAGTAACGATCATGCAGTATCCCGTCATAGCCGATGTGGACGCCGACGGACATGCCGAAATAGTAGTAGTAGGAAACCCTAACGGTGTATCAAACTCATTGGACGGTTCCGTGAATATCCTGAAAGCGTCGAACAATGCCTCCTTATGGGCGCCGGCACGCAAAGTATGGAACCAGTACATGTACAACGCCGTGAACATAAACGAAGATTTGACCGTCCCTCGCTGCCCGCTCAATCCGGCCACCGTATTCCCCGGCAACGACGGCCAAATCGGCACCGTGAACGACGTGCGCCCGTACAACAACTTCCTGCAACAGCAAACGAGTTTGACCACCAATGGCCTTCCTTACTGGCCGATGCCCGACGTGCAAATCCTGTCCACGAAGTATGACTTGCATCATCATATCGACGGCGATTCGCTGTGTATCTTCGTGAAACTGACCAATAGCGGGGATGTGGCTACACTGGCGCCTTTCCATATCACGGCCTACCGGAATGCGGTGACCCCGGGCAACATCATGACCGTCGACAGCCTGATGCAGCCCATCTTTCCGGGCGACACGCTGACGACTGTTGTCATCGTGCATAACTTCTCTACCTTCCGTCCGCTCGACACGGTGGTGGTACGGCTGAACGACAGCGGATACGGTTACGAGCAAGCGGAGTGCGGTGATAATATAAAGAATGAAAGCGTCGATCCCAATTCCAGGATACTGGGGGTCTTTGACGACGTGCAGACGGTACAGGTATTCCAATACGTCGAAATCGACGCGCTGGCCAACGACAACCTGCCTTCCGGTTACTTCACACCCGGCTTTAGCCTGCTCGATTCCGTAACGCTGCTGCCCGTGAACGGCCATTTGCGCGTTTCCGGTACCGGGGGGAGCAGCAAGTTCGTATACGTGAATTTAGGCACGGACAAGCTGACGGCTCAGATCGACTCCTTCCGTTACAGGTTCACCTTCTACCATACCGACCTGCAGGAGTGGCGGACAGACTCCGCGATGGTGTACATCTACATCCTGGAGGACAAAAACGGCGCCTCGGTCTGCTACAACACGGCCTTTACCGTGCGGCTGGCGGAGCGTCCTGCGGGCGTCACCTTCGATTGGTACACCCCCGATGGTCAGTCCGACGGGAGCGGCTCCATCCGGTCGCTGCCGCCCATGCCGGCCGACAGTGTCTGGCTGATCTGTCCCTACGTCCCCGACGCGGCTGCTCGCTGGAACCTGGCGGGCGGTTTTCCGAAGGGGCCGTTCAACATTCACGTGAGCGGGGCTACCCCGGCGCTCATGCGCTGGACGGGCGTGGCGGGTCACGACTGGCACAACCCGGGCAACTGGGTGGAAATCCGTACCACCAGCACCGGCACTTATGAAACGCCGGTTTCATGGTTGCCATCGGCTTGTACGGACGTCGAGATTCCGGATATTCCATCCGATATTCCCTACTATCCCGAACTGAGAGACAGCGCCGTGTGCAAAGAGATCACCATACGGGATCGGGCGATGCTGGGGAATCCACATGCGCTGAACTATACATCCGCCCGGGTAGAAATCCTGCTGAATTCGCTGGAGCGCGACCGCTTCGTGATGTGGTCTGCGCCACTGAAACACATGTATTCGGGCGACTACCACTTCAAAGATGCCCTCGGAATCCCGCGCTGGGGCGACGTCAAGATGAATTTCTTCCAGCAGGACAATCCGGACGGAGGAACGGCCACGGCGGACATGCTGACCGCCACGTTCGGCGCACCGGAGAAGCCGCTTCCGCTGGGCACGGCCTTCAACCTGAAGGTGATGAGCACGAGCGAATCGCGCGACAGGGTGTGGCGTTTTCCGCAGACTGACCCAGACTACGACCCGAACTTTCCCCTGCTCAAACGCGACAGCAGCGACCGCTTCATCACAGACGGCGTGACGTTGACCGGCAGCCCGGCCACCTTCGACCTGCCGGTGAGGGGTGGTGATTTGGCGCAACAGCACATGATCCAGGTTGTCAATCCGTATCTGGCGTATCTGGATGTGTCCCGGTTTCTGGAAGGCAACAAAATGGAACTGGCGGACGGTTATCTGATCTGGAACGGCCGTGTGGAGGAAGGATTCGAGGCTGTCAAGTTCACAGACGGGATACAATATTTATATACGGGTTTCAACGTCACCTCCGTCACGCCGGAATACATTCCGCCGCTCCAGTCGTTCTTTGTAGTCAAGGAGCATATTCCCACGGTTACGTCGGTGAAGATGTCACCGGCATGGACGACGACGTCTCCCCCGAACCTGAACGGCGCATACCAGTTGCGATCGGCGGCCACGGCGGAGGAAGGCGTGTTGCGCATCCGAGCCTCGCAAGGGAACCGGACGAGTTATGCGGTATTGCATTTCGACCGGAATGCTTCGCCGGAATACAACAGTCGCGAAGATGTGCGCGCCCTGTTCTACGACGAGAACCCGCTGACGGTCTATGCGCTGACACCGCTTCGCGAACCGCTGGCCATTCATGCGAACGGCGACTTCCAGTCGCAAACGACCGGACTGGGGTTGCGTGTCAGGAATGCGGGCGAAATGACGCTGACTTTCTCGGGAATGGAACGCTTCGGCCACGATATTTACCTGCTGGATCGGGAGAAGAACCAGACGGTCAACCTGTCCGAAAAGCCGGACTATACGTTCACGGTAGTTAAGCCGTCCATCACCACGGCCGTCGAAATCAACGACCGTTTCGCACTGCAAATGCACTATACGGGCGTATGGAATGAACCGGCAGCCGTCCGGACGGAGGCGCTGACGGCGCTCTCTCGGAACGGCGAGATCCATGTGCGATCGACGGGAAGCCTCATCCGCGAACTGCAGGTATACAACATCGCCGGAGCGTTGGTATACGCCACCGCCGTCGCCGCAACGGAATACCGTATCCCGGCCGAACGCGGAGGTACCTATATCGTCAGAGCGAAATTCAACGACACAACGGAAACGAAAAAAGTAACCATCCGTGATTAATGGTTAATGATTAGGGATTGGTGGTTATGATTACCAACGCCGTTAGGAGCTGTCTGTAAATAAACCATCCCAATTGACGGGAGATGTTATTTGCCATCCAACGACTGAAAATGCGCGCATACCGGGGTATGTAAGCATTTTCAGGAGGAAGTATGGTGAAA
>JAITAY010000270.1 GCA_031283915.1 Tannerella sp. | reverse complement strand
ACGTTTTTTTTGTGAATTTCTGTCTTTCATTTTTCTGCTATTTTTTTGTTAATATTTTATTGTTGAAGCTATTTTTTATTGCTTGACAAGATAACGCGGAGGAAAATATTTTAGATATTTTTCCTCCTCCCCAACTTTTCTCGCACCTTATCGAATCCGTAGTACACCAGCGGCACAACTATCAGCGTCAGCAGCATCGAACTCGTCAAACCTCCGATAATCACCCACGCCAAACCGTTCTTCCATTCGGCGCCGGGACCCTGCGCCAGGGCAATGGGCAACATGCCGATAACGGTCGAAATCAGGGTCATGATAATCGGACGGAAGCGTTTACGGACAGCCTCCATCAGGGCTTCTTTCACCTCCATGCCCTCCTGTTGCAACTGTCCGGCAAAATCGACCACGATAATGGCGTTTTTGGCGACTAATCCCACAAGCATAATCAGTCCCAGCATCGAAAACAGGCTTAACGCCTCCATGGAAAGCGCCAGTGCAAATAATGCCCCTATCAGCGCCAGCGGAATGGAAAACAGTACAACGAACGGATGGACATAGTTATCGTAAAGCAGTACCATTATCAGATACACCAGCAGAATGGAAACCAGCAACGCAAAACCGAGCGTTCCGAAAGCATCGTCCTGTACGGCAAGTTCTGCACCATATTCGACGCTTGTTCCTTCCGGCAGGTGAAATCCCGAAATCATCGCCTTGATTTCGTCGCCGACCGTTCCCGCCGGACGTCCGCCTACCTGACAGCTCAGCGTGACAGACGACATGCGGTTCAGACGGTCGAGCCGCGTGGCGCCTTCGCTTTCGGTGATTTCGGCGAATTGCTGCAACCGTATCATTTCGCCGCGCACGTTTTGCAGGGCGAAGTTTTTCACGTCGTCTATGTTCCGGCGGTCGAAACTCGCCAGGCGGATATTAATGTCCCATTCGTTATTTCCCTTTTTGAATTTGGCGTCCCGGTTGCCACTGAAAGCGTTGCTCAAAGCCGCCCCGAGCATGTCGAACGAAACGCCCAGCAGCGCCATCTTTGCGCGGTCGGGTTGAATCCGGATTTCAGGATTTCCGGCTTCTACGGAACTCTTCGCATCAATCACGCCGGGAATAGCCGACATGTTGGCGAGGATTTCGCCGGAAGTTGCAATCAACGAATCGAGGTTGTTGCCAATCACGTATATTTCAACAGGTGCGTTGTCCTTCCCGCCTAAAATACTGCTGACGGCGGTGCGTATCTTGGCGCCGACAATGACGCTCTGCAAAGCCTGTTTCATTTCGCGGGAAAATTCGGGAGCCGTCTTTGTACGCTGGGCATACGGGACCATCTTCACAAATATATCCGCTAAATTCGCTTGCGGCTGTCCCAAATCGGATGTGCCGACCGTCGTGAATACCGACGTAACCAGCGGACTGTTGCGTAGGATACTTTCAGCCCGGTAAGCCGCGCGGTTGGTCTGTTCGATGGTTGCATTTTTGGGCAGTTCGATTTCAATAAAAAACTCACCGCGGTCGCCGATACTCATCAGCTCGTTGCCTATCAGCCCGAATGAAAAAAGCGACAGGGAAGCGGCAAACAGCGCAACTGTTACTCCGAATACTGCGAGCTTATGACTGAACGACCATTGCAGCAACGACGTCATGCCGTCGGCAAAACGGTTCATCCCGTGCTCGAACCCGTTGACCATTTTTCCCCACCACCGGTCGGGATTGAGGGTTTCGAGTTTTGACAGGCGCGAAGAAAGCCAGGGTACAAGCATGAACGACGCCAGCAGGCTGAACAGTGTCGCTGTAGCCGCCGTGATGCAAAATTGCCGGAACAAATCCGAAACAACAGACTGCGTAAAGGTTACGGGGAGAAACACGACAATCAGCACGAGCGTAATGGAAACGACAGTTGCGCCAATTTCCTTCAATCCGTCGAACGTTGCTGCAACGCGGTTTTTACCCATCTCCAAATGGCGGTGAATATTTTCAATCACCACAATGGCGTCGTCCACCAGGATGCCGACAACAAGTGACAGACCGAGCAGCGTCATCAGGTTAAGCGTAAATCCCATGAGGTGCATCACAATAAAAGTAGCCACCAGCGAGGTAGGGATGGAAACAAGTACAATCAGCGAATTGCGGAAGCTGTGCAGGAAAAACAGCATGGTGACGGCAACCAGAAGCACGGCAAGCAGCAGGTCGAACACGACGGAATCGGCGGCTTCGACCGTAAATTCCGATTCGTTCAGTGCGATGGCAAAATTCAGCGCACTGTCGCGGTTTGCTTCTTTCATTTCGTCCAGAATATGTTCGACTCGCCGGCAGACCTCTACCGTATTGGCGTCGGGCTGGCGCTGTATCAATATGCCGATGGACGTGCGGTTGTCCACACGATTGATGGTGGTTGTTTCCTTCGGCGAATCGGTAATATCCGCAATGTCTTTCAGGCGTATTATTGAGCCGTCGGCGGTTACTTTCAGCGCCACGTTTGCCACGTCATCTGTCGAAGTGTATTTGCCGGACAGGCGGAGCATGACCTGCTGCTGTTCGTCCTTTACCTTTCCGGCAGGAAAGTCAAGGTTGGAATTAATCACCGCGGCGCTTACTTCCAGAATGGACAGACCGCAGGCTTTCATCCGTTTTTCGTCGAGATTTACCTGTATCTCCCGTTCGCTTCCTCCAACCAACTGAACGTTAGCTACGCCGGGAATTTGTTCTATCCTGGGTTTCACTTCGTTTTTGATGAAATCATAGAAATCGCCCGGCGGCCTGTCGCTCGTGGCTCCGATGTTCAGCACCGGCGATTCGCTTATATTCATTTTGGTAAACGCCGGCTCTTTCACTCCCGCAGGCAAGGTTTGCCTGATGACGCTGACTTTCCGCTGCGCTTCCTGCAACATTCGGTCAATATCGGTTCCCATGTGAAATTCAACCATAACGGTGGAATAACTTTCCATCGAAATACTCGCTATCTGCTTGATTCTTTCGAGCGAGGCAAGCGCGTTTTCGACAGGTTTGGTAACGGCACTTTCTACTTCCTGCGGACCGCCGCCCGGATACGCGGTAGATACAGTCATCACGGGATATGACATGTCAGGGAAAAGTTCTTTGTTAAGATTCCGGTACGAAAATATACCGAAAAACACCAATACGGCAAATGTTACGACGACGATAGAGGGTCGTTGAACGGATAATTTTACAATATTCATAAATTCCTGTTGTTAAAGGTTCATTACTCTTACATTTGCCTTGTCGGTCAAATTTATTTGCCCGTCAAATATAACGACTTCGTTTTCGGTCAGACCGCTGAGAATTTCCACACAGTCATCGCTTACATTTCCGATAACAATTGGACGCAGGCGAGCCTTATTTTCCGAAACAATGTAAATTTTAGGTTCTTTCAATCCTCCGACGATACAATGGCGATCTATCACCAGACGCTTCTTTTCTACGACGGTTAAAACCGGTTTGATTTCCGCTTCGGCAAACATTCCGGGCTTCAAATCTTCCGAAACAGGAATGTCAATTTCTACCTTGTAACTTACCGCCTCATCGCCTTGAATGCTTATTCTGCTGACCGTTCCTTCAAATGTCCTGTCCGCAAAAACGTCGGACTTGACGAGCGCCTGCTGTCCGTGTTTCAAGCGGACTACTTCCTTTTCCGTAACGAAAATTTCCATCTTTAGACGGGACGGATCGACTGTTTCGGCTATCGCCATTCCCGGAGTAACCAAGCTGCCTTCTTCAATCATCACGTTTTCCAGTACGCCTGCAGCCGGTGCAATGAGCAGCGTATTCTGCAACTGCTCTTTCAAATCGAATACCCGCTGTTCGGCGCTTTTTAGATTCAATTCGATGGCTTCCGTTTCGGTTTTCGTTACGATGCCGTCCTTTTGCAGCGATGCGTACCGTTCCATGTCTTTTTTTGCCTTTGCATGATTGGATTCTGCGACCCGCAAATCTTCACGTATCAGGCGGTCTTCAATTTTGGCGATGGGCGTGCCTTTTGTAACCCTGTCGCCCGTTTTCCTGAACTTTTCCACCACTGTTCCCTGCGATTTGGAAGCAATGACAAGGCTGTTTACGGCAACAATTCTGCCTGTCGCCACGATTGACGGATTGACTTCCATCCACCGGGCTTGCGTTACATTCACCGGTACAACGACATTCATCTCCAGCGAGATTTGCGACTTGCGGTCGATTTCCTGCATGTTCGTTACCAGCACAACTGCGATAAGCGTTACCAGCAGTACGCTTATCAAAATAGAAAAAACTTTATTTGACTTCATAATAATACCATTTAATTTAATTATTTTTAATTTTTAATTCCTCAAGCCTTCTTTCCGCTTTCATCAGGTTCAATTCGGCTTTTTTCAAGCGGATAATTTCGGAGATACGGGAAATTTGCGCTTCCCGCAAGGAATTTTCGGTTTGCAGCAAATCCGTAACCGTATATAATCCCTCCTGATACAGCCTTTGACTTTGCGCGTACACCTTTTCGGCAAGGCGGAGATTGTCGTCCTGCAATTTTGCAGACTTATAGCTGACGATTAATCCCGACCGGGCATTTTTCCGTTCCATCAGGGCGGACTTTTCGGTATGGGCAATGTCGTTATCCAGTTTCATTCCCTGCAATTTAATTTGTTTTGCAGCGTGATGTTTGGACGTGCCATCGAAAATCGGGATGCTCAACCGCAGCCCGATATAGGACGATTTGAACCAGGCGTTCTTATCGCTCAGGCGCAGTTTTTCGGACTGAAACTGATATGCTCCGGCGGCTACCAGCGAGAGAGTGGGCATATATTTCATCTGCGTCGTTTTTAATTCGAGGATGTTTAACTCCTTTTGCTGTTTCAGGACGGCAAGCTCCGTTATTTCAGAGAGGACGCTCTCTTCGCTCCATCCCTGTTTTGGGAAATCAATTTCCGTCAGGATGGCGCTGTCCGGAGAAAAATCTTCGTTCGCCGGCATCCCCGCCAACAGTTGCAAATATCTTTTTTGCTGTTCCATCACAACGCTCAAATGTTCCTGTTTCACTTTCAAATCTGCGATATTAACCTTGATGCGATTCAGGTCTATTTCCCTTGTAAGGTCTTCTTTCACCCGCAATTCCGTTTTTGCATAAAGCGAATCCTGTAAACAGAGATTGCCGGAAATGCTTTTCAACTGCTGTTCGCTGTCCAAAATATCGTAATACACCGAAGCAACGTCATAAATCAACTGTTCTTTTGTCATTTGGCTTTTCAGGCGGGACAATTCTTCGGCGTTCCGGGCAACCTTGATACCGGTAAAGAGCGCCGGATTGAAAATGACCTGGCTCAACTGTACGGAAACATTTGCTTCCCAGGGGACGCCCAGTTCCGCCGGAATTATTTCACCGGGTTGTCCGATAATTTCGCCCGGCAGCATCACTACCGGAATTGCAAGGTTATCCGTCAGCGCCGCCGAAGCGTCCGCCTGCGGCAGGAGAGCGGCACGTGTTTCCTTTGTCTTTGCCGCCGTTTCCCTGACGTCCAGTTCGGCATTGTGTACCGAATAACTGTTGTTTACAGCAAATTCGACACACTGTTGAAGCGTCCATATCTGCTGGCTTCGCGCCTCGCCTGCCCAAAGAAGGGCAAACATCATGCTTGTTGCTAATACTTTCAGTTTCTTTTTTGTCATAAAATAATATCGTTTTAATTATTACTGGTTATTGTTTTATTATTCTTTGCGACAGAGCAAATGCTCTGTGTAAAATCAAAAAAAACAGAGCGTCTGCTCTACTTATGGTCAAAAAATATATGTTCATATTTTGAGTATACTGTATAATCCTTCCCATAACCTCCGGCTTCCAAATTCATATTTCACCGCGTTTCCATTAATGCAATAGTCCAGGTAAGCGCCGTCGGGCAGATAAATAAACATACAGGCAATGACTTCAGCCGGCAGTTCCGCCCTGATTTCGCCTTTCAGCTTGGCGATGTCAATGATTTCTACCCATGAAGCAAACTCAAGCTTATGAAGTTTGTTGATTTCCAACTGTATTTCGGGAAATACCCGAATGGCCTCAAACATGAATACCAGGAAGTTAAAGCCTCCAGCGGAAAGATATTCATGCATGCTTTTATGAAATTCTTCCATAGCGCTCAATGTGTACTGAATAAAATCCCACAGCGAATCTTTGGTAGAAGATTCATATAAGCGACGTACTACGCGGAATAAATAGTTGCTGATTACTTCCCTAAAAAGCTGTTCCTTGCTTTCGAAGTAATGATAGAAAGCACCGTTGGACAAGCCTGTTTCGCGGATAATTTCTTTCAGCGTAACCGCTTTATAGCTCTTTTTCATGAAAAGCAGAAAAGCCGCTCTGATGATATGTTCTTTTGTTTCCTTCATTAAAAAAAACAGAGTAAATACTCTGCAAAGGTATAACTAAATTTTCAATATGCAAATTTTTTTCTGTTTTCTTGAAGAATATTTTTTAACTTGCTGTGTGCGAAATGATTGATTAAACGCTATGCGTGAAATAATCTGCTTAATTTTTAATATTTAACTTTATCATTTCCGCCGCTTGGCGTTTCTTTTCATCTATCAAATCAGCATAGATTTGAGTAGTGGCGACGTTTTTATGAGTGAGCATTTTACTTACGGTGTAGATTTCGCTGCCGCTTGAAACAAGCAAAGTGGCGAATGTGTGCCGGAAACAGTGAAAAGTTATGTGCTTGGTTATGCCCGCGGCTTTCAACCACACAGGTAAAATATTTTGTAGCATTGTCTTTTTGAAGCCTTTAAAAACCAATCCTGTGGATTTTTCGCCGCAAAGTTCATACGCTTCTTGGCTGATTGGATTCAGGGCTTCGGCATCGGTTTTCTCGGTGCGCAAGCGTATGCAATGCCCGCCGTCCGGGTAGGTTTC
>JAITAY010000255.1 GCA_031283915.1 Tannerella sp. | reverse complement strand
TTTTCATCACATCATCCATCTTCCATCGACGCAGGATGTATTTAATATGTCTTTTCATTCTGCTTTTATTAAAAATTTTTCCCTGCTCTTACGGCTTTGCAGGTCTTGCTTTTATTTGATTTATATACTGCACGCGGTATCGTTTTGTGCAAAAACAGGTAGTTAGTAGTTAGTAGCTAGTAGTTAGTAGTAAGTAGAGGGCAGTTGGCAGAAAAGCGGCAGTTGGAGGGAAAGGCGTAAACGTGAGGGGTTGAGCGGACAGCTTCGTCGCATCACAGAACTACCGACTACTATTCTACTAGCTACTAACTACTAACTACCTGTTTTTGCACAAAACTATACCGCGTGCAGTATAATGATAAATCCAGCCTGCTCCCGTGGAACACCCCGCAACACCTGCCAACAATAACCCCATACTCCAAACTTTCCCGGTAATTGAAAAAAATGCTTACCTTTGCCCTCGACACAGTCAAGGGGTGCCTGAAAGGCTGAGATTACACCCTTATTTACCTGATGCGGGTAATGCCGCCGTAGGAATGATGAATGAAATCTACCCTTTTTCGAGAAATCTCTTGATTGCGTTATTTAAAAACGAGGAAATATCCATTATGAGTAAAACAGAAAGATATCCGGCAGCGCTTACAATAGCGGGGTCCGACAGCGGGGGATGCGCAGGTATCCAGGCCGACCTTAAGACGTTTTCCGCTCTGGGCGTGTTCGGGGCGTCCGTTATCACCGCTGTCACGGCACAAAACACGATGGAGGTGCGGGACGTGGAAATCCTGTCGCCCGAAATCATCCGCCGGCAGGCAGAAGCCGTCCTCGACGACCTCACGATCGATGCCGTCAAGACCGGTATGCTCCCTGCGCCCGAAATCATTGATACGGTTGCATCCCTTATCGACCGCTACCGTCCGGCCACGGTGATAGCCGACCCGGTGATGGTCGCCACGAGCGGCGCCCGTCTGGCTGCGTCATCCGTCGCCGGCGCTTTCCGGGAAATGCTCTATCCGCGAATCACACTTCTTACGCCCAATATTCCCGAAGCGGAAGCGCTCTCGGGCGTATCCATCCGGACGGAAGAGGATTTCCACCGGGCAGCGGAAGTTCTGCTCGGTCAAGGGTGCCGCGCTGTCCTGATCAAAGGCGGACATCTCGCATCGGAGGTTTCGACGGACTGGCTCTTCCGGCAGGACAGGGCGCCCGTATCCTTTTCTTCGCCTCACATCCATACGGCCAATCTGCACGGGACAGGCTGCACTTTTTCGTCGGCCATCGCTGCCTGCTGTGCCCTGGGCATGGACTTGGAAACGGCCGTCGGCTCGGCCAAGACGTATGTCACTTCGGCCATCCGGCAGGGAAGCGCCATACGCACGGGCAAAGGCAACGGCCCGGTAAACCATTTCTTTGAACCGAAAATATTAACAAACATTCATTATGACGATTCTTCTGAACGATAAACCGTATGAAGTGGCCGAAGGGACATCCCTCGCAGCCTTTGTCGAGCGCCTCGGCCTCCAGCCGCAGGGAATAGCCGTGGCCATTCATTACGAAGTAGTACCCAAGGACCGGTGGGCGGACACGATTTTGTCCGACCGGCTGGAACTGATGCTGATACATGCCGTTTCGGGAGGATGAAAGGAGTTGAAAATGGAGAATGATCGTCATTTGGCATTGATTGTAATCAGCAGCGAAACCGTTTTTGCCGGCGAAGCGACTGCACTGAACCGGCTGTTTGAGCGGGGAATGAACTTGCTGCACCTGCGGAAACCGCAGGCTTCGGAAAAAGACCTGCACACGCTTTTGTCGCAAATCGACGAACGTTTCCATGAACGGATTGTCCTGCACGACCGGTTTTCGCTTCTGGACACCTTCCGTTTGAGAGGCGTGCACCTGAACCGGCGCAATCCCGTCCGTCCGGAACGGAAAGGGCTGTTCGTAAGCCGTTCTTGCCATTCGCTGGAAGAACTGAAAACAGCCGGCGAATATGACTGTGTCTTCCTGAGTCCGGTGTTCGACAGTATTTCCAAAGCGGGATACCTGCACGCTTTCAGCCGCGAAACCTTGCTGTCGGCGAAGGCGGCAGGATGGATAAACAGGAAAGTGATTGCCCTGGGCGGGATTTCTCCGGACACGCTTCCGCTTGCCGCCGCATACGGGTTCGGAGGCGTGGCCGTACTGGGCGCTTTGTGGGGCGACTTCCCGAAAGATCATGACATGAACGCATTAACGAGGCGGTTTGACCGGCTTTGCGCCGGGCAAATGAACGGCTTGCTGTTTATCACGCACCGGACGGAACGTTACGATTACCTGCAATCGGTTGCCATCGCCCTCGAAGGCGGTTGCCGCCGGATACAGTTGCGGATGAAGGAAGCCTCGCCGGCCGAAGTGGAAAAGACAGCTCTCCGGGCGATGGCGCTGTGCGAGCCATACGGCGCGGAACTGTATATCGATGACCATGTGGAGGTCTGTCTGAAGGTCTGTGCCAAAGGCGTACATCTGGGTAAAACGGATATGCCGCCGCGGGATGCACGCCGGATGCTGGGCCGGGATTTTATCATCGGCGGAACAGCCAATACCTTCGACGATATCCGCCGACTGCACAGTGAAGGCGTGGATTACATCGGCTTGGGGCCTTTCCGTTTCACAGCTACCAAAAAGAACCTGAGTCCGGTTATCGGACTGGACGGTTACCGCCGGATGATAGTACAATGCAGGGAACAGAGCATCCGGTTGCCCGTATTCGCTATCGGAGGTATTGCGCCGGAGAATATTCCTGCTCTTATACAGGCCGGCGTATCGGGTATTGCCCTGTCGTCCGCCATCCTGCAAGCGCAAAACCCGGTGGAAGAGACAGGAAGAATAATTACGATGTTAAGAAATCCGCCTCCGTCGGGCGTATCGGGAACAGCCTTGTCATCCGCTATCCTGCAAGCGCAAAATCCGGTGGAAAAGGATAATCACGATGAATGATAACAAGATCTCTCTAACGGAGAATAAACAAAGATGAAGAATTTAGTGATAGCAGAAAAAGCATTTTCCTCCCGTCTGTTTCTCGGGACAGGAAAATTCAGTTCCAACGAAATCATGAGCCAGGCCATCGATGCCTCGCAGACGCAAATGGTAACGGTCGCCATGAAACGGTTGGACTTCAACAACAGGCAAGACGATATGCTGACGCATATCCGCAAGCCGGGCATTCAACTGTTGCCAAACACTTCGGGCGTGCGTAACGCCAAAGAAGCGGTATTCGCCGCCCAATTAGCCCGCGACGCCTTCGAAACCCACTGGCTGAAGCTGGAAATCCATCCCGATCCGCGTTACCTCCTGCCCGATCCGGTCGAAACGCTGAAAGCGACCGAAGAACTGGCGAAACTCGGTTTTGCCATTTTACCCTATGTTCAGGCCGACCCGGTGCTATGCAAACGACTGGAAGAAGCGGGTTCGGCAACCGTCATGCCTTTGGGCGCACCCATCGGCACCAACAAGGGCTTGCGTACGCGCGACCTGCTGGAAATCATTATCGAACAGAGCAACGTTCCGGTAGTTGTGGATGCCGGCATCGGCGCACCCTCCCACGCTGCCGAAGCGATGGAACTGGGCGCCGACGCCGTACTGGTCAACACGGCCATAGCCGTCGCCGGCGATCCGGTTGCGATGGCCAGGGCTTTCCAAATGGCTGTGGAAAGCGGCCGCATCGCTTTCGAAGCTCAACTGGCAAGTCCGCTGAACGCAGCGGAAGCAAGCAGCCCCCTCACCTCCTTTTTAATGAAAGACTGAAATGGAAAAAATCAATATTTTATGGACAACAGACAATAAAATCACCGCATTGACCATGCTTGCCGTCTATGTGTTGAATGCCAAAAGTCGCGGGTGGTGGAAAGAAATCAATGTGATAATTTGGGGCGCCTCGGCGAAACTTGTCGCGGAAGACACACAAGTTCAGACGGAAGTGCTGGAAATGATACAGGCAGGCATACATGTAGAAGCCTGTAAGGATTGCAGCGATGCCTGCGGGGTAACAAATAGCCTGGAACGCTTGGGCGTAGATGTGAGGTTTATGGGAATACCCCTGACGGATTATATTCAATCCGGCGAAGTGGTTCTCACAATCTAAACAGATTAAAATTAAAACGATATGAATACAGTATCAGACAAAACGGAACGGGATGAAATCAGTTTTATCGCCTTCATCATCCCTGAATTTGCCTTTGCCTATAAAATGAATATACAAAAGGCCTACCAATACCTTAAGAAATACGGCGGGCTTGACTATCTCTATGAAAACTGGTGGGCGCTTCATACCGACAACCCGTTTTGGGTGGTTCGTGACCTGTATGAAATCTGCCGTCAAAACGGAGGAATGAGATAATGCAAGTATTTCACGGAAGTTACACAAAAAAAAGGCATACAACATCATTCATCATTCATCATTTATCATTATGAAAACGTCTTATCCGGCTTCCCGGAAAATCTATTTAAGAGGTAAAATACATGACATCAAGGTCGGGATGCGACAAATATCCCTGCTGGACACGATTTCCGTTGAGAACGGGATACAGAGAAGGGAAGAAAACGCCCCTGTCGTGGTTTACGACACGAGCGGACCCTATTCCGACCCGGATACCGACATCGACATAAGCAAAGGTTTGCACCGTTTGCGGGCATCGTGGATTGAACGGCGGAATGACACCGAAAAGCTGCCGGCCTTTTCGTCCGCCTACAGCCGGCAACGCCTTTCCGACACCACCCTCGAAGCCATTCGCTTTCCGCTTGCAAACCTCCCGCGACGGGCTGCTAAAGGAAAAAACATTACGCAAATGTACTACGCGCAACAGGGTATCATCACGGCCGAAATGGAGTACGTGGCCATCCGCGAAAACCAGCAGAACGAAGCTTTGGGAATCGCATCGCACATCACGCCCGAATTTGTCCGCAGTGAAGTAGCTGCCGGGCGTGCGATTATCCCGGCCTGCATCAATCACCCCGAAGCCGAACCGATGATTATCGGAACGAATTTCCTGGTGAAGATAAACACGAACATCGGCAACTCCGCCCTGTCGTCCGGCATAAACGAGGAAGTCGAGAAAGCGGTCTGGAGCTGCAAGTGGGGCGGAGATACGCTGATGGATTTGTCCACCGGCGAACCTATTCACGAAACGCGGGAGTGGATCATCCGTAATACACCCGTACCGGCAGGCACAGTGCCCATCTATCAGGCGCTGGAAAAGGTGAACGGAAAAATAGCGGAACTCGACTGGGAAATCTATCGCGACACGCTTATCGAGCAGTGCGAACAGGGCGTGGACTATTTCACCATTCATGCCGGATTGCTCCGGGCGCATCTGCCGCTGGTACAGAAGCGAACCACCGGCATCGTGTCCCGTGGCGGTTCGATCATCGCTAACTGGATGACGCAACGCAAAGAAGAAAATTTCTTTCATACCCGTTTTGAGGAGATCTGTGAAATACTGAAACAGTACGACGTGGCGGTCTCCCTGGGCGACGGACTTCGTCCCGGCTCCATCAGCGACGCCAACGACGCCGCACAGTTCGCCGAACTTTCCATCCTGGGCGAACTGACCCGGACGGCCTGGAAGCATCATGTTCAGGTATTGATCGAAGGCCCCGGGCATGTGCCCATGCACAAAATAAAAGCCAACATGGACGAGCAAATGAAACACTGTCACGGCGCTCCGTTCTACACGCTCGGCCCGCTGACCACCGACATTGCTCCCGGTTACGACCATATCACCTCGGCCATTGGCGCTGCGCAAATCGCCCGTTACGGGACGGCGATGATTTGTTACGTCACACCCAAAGAGCATTTGGGATTGCCTGACAGGGAAGATGTCCGCGCCGGTGTGATTGCCTACAAAATTGCCGCCCATGCCGCCGACCTGGCCAAGGGACATCCCGGCGCCGACGTGCGGGACAGGGCGTTGAGCAAGGCACGTTTTGATTTTCGCTGGCGCGACCAGTTCAACCTGTCGCTCGACCCGGAGAAAGCGCTTGAATATTACAAAGCCGGACGGCTGGGCGACGAAAGTGACCATTGCACCATGTGTGGCCCGCATTTCTGCGCCATGAAGCTGACAAAGGAAATCAACCAGATACAGGATTGTAAAAAATAGCTCCGTGTAACGCTGTACTTCCCCGGTGATTTTCCGCGTCCTTGCCCAATTACGCCGGGAAGCACGGAGGAAGCACAGCGCATCACAGCGTTGAAAAATTCATTTTATGACATTTACAGAACTAATCAACGACTACGACTGGGATACCCTCCAGTCCCGCATTTATGCCAAAACGCCGGGCGACGTCGAACTTGCCCTGCACAGGGAAAAACGTACGCCCGACGACTTCATGGCGCTGGTTTCTCCCGCGGCGCAGGCTTACCTGGAGCCGATGGCCGCCCTGAGCCGGCAGTATACCCGCCAGCGTTTCGGCAATACCATTCAGTTTTATATCCCGCTCTACCTGACCAATTCCTGCACGAACCACTGCGTGTACTGCGGATTCAACCACAACAACGACATCCGCCGCATCATCCTGAACGACAGTCAAATTTTGCGCGAAGTCGAAGCCATCAAGCGCATCGGCGATTTCCAGCACATCCTGCTCGTCACCGGCGAAAACCCGCGCGACGCCGGCGCCGGCTACATCGAAAACGCCATCCGCCTGGTGAAGCCCCATTTCTCTTCCATTTCCATTGAGGTACAGCCCCTGAGCGAAACGGAATACCGGCAACTCTCCGCCGCCGGGATGAATGCCGTTTACTGCTATCAGGAAACGTACCACAAAGCACGCTATAAAACATATCACCCCCGGGGCATGAAATCGAAATTCGACCGGCGCCTGGATACCTTTGACCGCATGGGACGCGCCGGCGTTCACAAAATCGGCCTGGGCGTCCTGATTGGCCTGGAGGACTGGCGTACCGACGTCACGATGATGTCCCTGCACCTCCGCTACCTCCAAAAGACCTACTGGCAGACCCGATACTCCATTTCGTTTCCGCGTATGCGACCGCACGAAGGCGAGGCTTTCCGTCCCAACGTCGTGATGAGCGACAGGGAACTGGCGCAACTGATTTTTGCGTTCCGCATTTTCGACCGTGACATCGAAATCGCGCTCTCGACCCGCGAAGAGAAAACTTTCCGCGACCACATGACCGGTCTGGGTATCACCTCGCTCAGCGCCGGCTCCAAAACCGACCCCGGCGGATATGCCGTCTACCGCAACGAACTGGAACAGTTTGCCGTCAGCGACGACCGCGCTCCCGCCGACGTCCTGACCGCCGTGAAACGGCAAGGCTATGAAGTGGTCTGGAAGGACTGGGACTTGCGGCTGCAATAACCCGATCCCTATATCCGGCATTCCTTAGGAACTGTCTGGAAATAAACCATCCAAATTTACGGGAGATGTTTTTTGCCATCCAACGACTGAAAATGCGCGCATACCGGGGTATGTAAGCATTTTCAGGAGGAAGTAGGGTGAAA
>JAITAY010000254.1 GCA_031283915.1 Tannerella sp. | reverse complement strand
CGCTGGCAGTTGACAGGCACGAACGCTGGCAGCTGACAGCTACTAACGCTGGCAGTTGACAGGCACTAACGCTGGCAGCTGACAGGCACTAACGCTGGCAGTCGACAGGCACCAACGCTGGCAGTCGACAGGCACTAACGCTGGCAGTTGACAGGCACCAACGCTGGCAGTCGACAGGCACTAACGCTGTAACAAAAAGGCGATCCGCAGTGTACTGCGAATCGCCTCATTCATTTTGATTTAGCTGTCTGTGCGAAAACAGGTCTACGTTACAATAAGCGGAGTGGTGTAAGTAATACGTCTCGGATCCTTCAACAGACGATCGCCGTTTGAATAACGGGTCACGGCGAAGAGCGTATACGTACCCGTCGGGAGGTTCGCCGGCACAAGGGCGATGATTTCCTTCGGGTGATTGATCGCCAGGGGAGTAACGGGATAGTCGTCGCTCACGCCGTCGGTCAGGAAGACGCCGATGCCGGCCTCGCCCTTGACGGGTTCGATCTTGATCCTGTCGCCCGCAATGATGATTTGCCCGCCGGGGGTGAGCGTACCGTCGGTAAGCCCGGTCGTCACGTCGGTTACGAGACTGATGTATGCGCCGCCTTCGCGGATGCCCAGCACCTCGACGCCTACCTCACCCAGCGCCGTCCGCATTTCGGCGGTGGGTACGCTACTCAGCGTCAGCCTGTGCAGTTCGGGGTCGTGAGACGCCGTAGCGCCGATCCACGACCCGACGATCTGGGGCGCATGATGGCACACGCCCGTCTGTACGCAGTATCCCTCCTGCAGCTTCTCGCGGCGCAGGCGGTCGGCGCGGTTGAGGACGTCCAATACGGTTTCGTACTGCAGTTCCGATCCCATTTCAACATACTGTCGCGCAATGTCTTGATTGTGCAGTGTCCTGCCCGTAGTGGCTACTTCGGCCACGTAATCATTTGTTGCTTTGGTTAAGTAATTCGGTCTTAACCATGTCTTCCAATAATACTTTTTCATGTCTTTTTAAAATTATGATTTTATGATTTCACCTGCTCAACATAAACAGGTCATGCAAAGATAGCCTTTATTTTCTTACGAAAATAATGATGAATGATTAGGGGGCAGTGATTAGGGATTAGTGGTTAGTGATTAGTGGTTAAGGATGAGGGATGAACGGAATAAAAAAAAGCGTTGTCATCACTAATCACTATTTTTTTTATTCGAAGTGAATGGTGCGTGCAGGGTGTATTTTGGCGATCAGGCAGGAAGGGGCAAGCGTCATCAGCAGGGAAACGATGCCGGTTCCCAGGTTGATCAGCAGCCAGGAAGTAAAGCTCAGGTCGATCGGCACGGTATCCAGGTAGTAGCTGGAGGGGTCGAGTGCAACCGGGTGGAAGCGGGACTGTATGAAACAGATGAGCAGTCCGGCCACGTTTCCCCACAACATGCCTTTGCCGATCAGGAACGAAGCAATGTAGAGAAAGACCTTGCGGAGGCTCCGTTCTTCCTGTCCCAGGGCTTTGAGGATGCCGATCATGCGAGTCCGTTCCAGGATGATGATCAGCAGTCCCGAAATCATGGTGAACCCGGAAACGGCTATCATCAAGGCCAGAATCACCACCACGTTGATGTCCAGTACATCCAGCCAGTTGAAGATCATCGGGTTCAGTTCTTTGATGGAACGGACGTAAAACATATTTCCCAGGCGGTCTTGGCGGTCGGAGAGGTGGAAATAAAGCGCTTCGGACAGGTCGTCGAGGCGGCTGTAGTCGTCGATAAACAGCTCCAGACCGCTGACGGCGTCGGGTTCCCAGTCATTCAGGCGGATGATCTGCCGGAGGTCGGCCAGGATATAGAGTTTGTCGTACTCCAGATAGCCCGTGTCGTAAATCCCGCAGATGTGCAGCCTGCGTGCACGCATCTGCTCGACATCCTGCACAAAATAAGCCACAAACGCATCGCCGCACTTCAGGCCCAACCGGTCGGCCAGGTAACGGGAAATCAGGACGTCCGCCGAAGCCTTGTCCGGGTCAAGCGTGAAGAGTTCGCCTTCCGTCAGGTATTTGCGGAAGAACGACCCGTCGAAATGCTCATCCACTCCCTTCATCACGAATCCCTGACATTCCGTTTCGGTCTTGATCATGCCCAGCGTGGTGGCAAACCGCTCGACGCGGCACACGCCCGGCCAGGCGCGCAGCTCGTCCATCAGCGTGTCGCTGACCATCACCGGAATGGTTTCGTAGGACGTATTGTTGTCGAAATTGGAGATCCGGATGTGTGCACCGAAACCGATCACCTTGTTGCGGACTTCCTTCTTGAACCCCACCACAATGGCCACGGAAAGGAGCATCATGCACAACCCCAGTGCAATGCCCGCCATCGCAATCCGTATGGCCGGGGGCGTCGCCCGCGACTCGCCCGCCGCCTTACTGAAATGCACCCTCCGTGCTATGAACAGTTCCAGATTCAATGATTCCGTGATTTTGTGATTCCCTTATCGGGTACGTCCGGGATAGGCTTCCAGCGCTTTTTCGAGGATGATCAGCGCCATGGCCAGGTCTTCCTTTTTGAGGACGTAGGCCAGTCGCACTTCATTTTTCCCGCAGCCGGGCGAGGTGTAGAAACCGGAAGCCGGCGCCATCATGATGGTCTGTCCCTGGTAGTTGAAATCGCGCAGACACCAGGCGCAGAACTCGTCCGCATCGTCCACCGGCAGCTTGACGACCGTGTAGAAAGCGCCCATCGGGATGGGCGAATAGCATCCGTCGATGCGGTTCACGCCATCGACCAGAAAGTTGCGCCGCTCCAAGTATTCATTGTACACCGAGAGCATGTATTCCTCCGGCGTGTCGAGCGACGCCTCGGCGACGAACTGCCCGAGCAGGGGCGGACTGAGTCGCGCCTGGCACCACTTCATCACGTTGTCCTTGACCTGGCTGTTCTTGGTAATCAGCGCGCCGATGCGGATACCGCATTCGCTGTAACGCTTGGAGACGGAATCGACCAGCACGACATTGTTCTCGATGCCTTCCAGGTGGAAGGCGGAGATGTAGGGGGCGCCCGTGTAGCAAAATTCGCGATAGACCTCGTCCGAAAAGAGGAACAGGTCATATTTCTTCACAATGTCGCGCAGTTGGTTCATTTCCTTCTGCGTATACAGATAGCCGGTCGGATTGTTCGGGTTGCAGATCATGATGCCTTTCGTACGCTCCGTAATCAGCGTTTCAAACTCATCCATCGAAGGCAGCTTGAAGCCGTTGTTGATGGAGGAGGGGATGGTCTTGATTTCGGCGCCGGCAGAGATGGCAAAGGCCATATAGTTGGCATAAGCCGGTTCGGGGATGATGATCTCGTCGCCCGGGTCGAGGCAGGCCATGAAGGAAAAGGAGACGGCTTCCGAGCCGCCGGTGGTGATGATGATGTCGTCCAGATCGACATTGATCTTAAACTTGTGGTAATACTTCACCAGCTTTTCGCGGAACGAGAGAATCCCCTCGCTGGGCGAATATTCCAGCACCGCCCGGTCGATGCGGCGTACCGCTTCCAGTCCGACTTCCGGCGTCGGCAAATCCGGTTGCCCGATGTTCAGGTGATAGACTTTGATTCCTTTGGCTTTCGCCTGATTGGCCAGCGGCACAAGTTTACGGATAGGGGAAGCAGGCATGTTGATTCCCCGTTTTGAAATAGTTGGCATTCTATACAGTTCTAAATATGTTGACAAAACGGCACAAAAGTAGCGCTTATCAAAATACTGCGCAAATATTCCCGGATGAAACGTCAAATAAGGATGAATGATGAAGGATAAATGATGGAACCTGCCGTCGGTTTTAACCGACGAAAAAAAAGGGACGAATTTCACAATTCTCCCTTTTTTAGGTAATTAGTAGAGGGCTGATGGGCAGGCCAGCGGCGTTAGGATGGAAAGAGCTACCACCGCTATTCTACTAACCATTAATCATTAACCACTATTTTGTGTTTTTTTCCGTTCTGTGCGATGATGTAGATGCCTGCCGGCAGGGTGTCGACCGTCGTCTGGCCGGCCGTGACGGAGAGCGTCTTCATGAGGGTGCCCGCGAGGGTGTAGACGTATGCCTGTCCGGAGCGGGAAGCGGCGATGTACAGCCGGTTACCGAAAGCCCATACGTCGGCAGCGGGCAGATCCATCGCGGCGTTGGCGCCGGAGGAGACAAAGGAGATCTCGAGCGTGAGATGCTGACGAACCTCTCGAACGAGTACCGTATAGCTACCGTCGCCGTTGGGCGTGCAGGTCACACCACCCAGGGCGTCGGTCTCGCGGCCGGTAGTCACCACGGGTTCATGGCCGGCCAGCGAGGCCGACGGGCGGAGCGTGAACGTGAAGTTGTTGCCGCTGGGCTGGGTGTAGAGGCCGGACGGCGGTTCGGTCGTCGCTCCGGGGACGGACGGCAGCGTCACCCGGCGGGTCAGCGGGTCTATGACCGGCGGCCTGGTGATGGTGAACGTCCCCAGCACAAGGCCTGTCACCGCTTTGAAGTTCGCCCCTTCGGCAATGTCTATCGTGACCTCGTACGTGCCCGGCGCGTCCGGCAGGCGCGCAAAGCCGTCGTATTTCACCGTCACCTTGCCCAGGCCGTCTAATGATTCGTCTTTCAGCAATACTTCGTCGATGCCCTGCGGCCTGTTTGAGTAGACGATCTTGTCGAGATTGAACGCCAGATCGTCCACCGTCGGCGCGGCCTTTTCGATGGTGAACACGCCCAGCGGCAGGCCGGCGATGGCGGCGAACGTCGTGCCCGCAGTGATGTCCACCGTGACCGTATACGAGCCTGCACCGGTGGGTGCCTCGTCGGTTTCGGCATAGACCGTACCGCCCGTGCCGGCGTACTTCACCGTGATCTCGCCCAGGTCGCCGGCAAAGGCCGCTTTCGGTGCGACGGCGACGGCGTGCGGCAGGCCGTCGTAGGTGACGGCGGTCAGGTCGAAGTCAAGATGCGCAGCAGTCGGCGTAACGTTGGCGATGGCAAACACGCCCAGCAGAAGACCGTTGACGGCGCTGTAATTCGTGCCGGCGGCAATGTCGGCCGTCACAGTGTACGAACCTGCGGCGGAGGGAACCGTCGTGCTGCCGTTGTACTTCACCGAGATGGCGCCCAGGTCGCCGGCAAAGGCCGCTTTCGGTGCGACGGCGACGGCGTGCGGCAGGCCGTCGTAGGTGACGGCGGTCAGGTCAATGTCTAAGAGCGCCGTCGTCGGGTTGGCTTTGGCGATGTCGAAAGTGCCGAGCGCGAGGCCTGTGACGGCGTTGTAATTCGTGCCGGCGGCGATGTCGGCCGTGACGTTATAAGCGCCTGCGGCGGTGGGCGGCGGGGTTGTACTGCCGTTGTACTTCACCGTGATGACGCCCAGCTCGCCGGCAAAGGCCGCTTTCGGTACGACGGCGACGGCGTGCGGCGTACCGTCGTAGGTGACGCCGGTCAGGTCGTAATCCAGATGCGCGGCCGTCGGCGTAACCCTGTTCACCGTGAAGCTTACATTAAACGACTTGCTGATGTCGTTGCTGCCTGCGACCGTTACCGTCGCCGTGTAAGTTCCGGTCGTAAGCCCTGCCTTCGGCACAATCGTAAAGCTGCCCGTACCGTTGGAGGCCGTTATGCTTAGCGACGGTGTGGACAGGGTGAAATTGCCGGCATGGGCGCCGCTTAACGTTACGTCCAGCGCTCCCGCGGCGTTATAGCCCGTATTGGTTACCGTGACGCTTTTCGCCGTTTGTGCGGAGTAGCCGTAAGTGGCAGCGGGGAAGGTATACGTTCCCGTCTGGCTTAATGAGATGTCGTACTGAATCAACAGCGTGGCGGCGTTGGTATGGTCGTTAGCTCGCGTGTAGCTGTTGATATACGTTTTGCTGTTGGCCTTAAGCTCTGTCTGCTCGCTGGCAGACGTCTGGGTCAGATAAAAGTACACCTTGCCGTTGTCCGTTGTTTTTACGTCCTTGATGCCGTAGCCGCCGCTTCCATTCTGCGTACAGGCCACGCCGTTGATGCGGCCTTCCGTAATTGCCACGTTGTTGCCCACGTGCGGGCTGCCCAGCGTCAGGGTGTTGAGGTAAATGGGCTGGTTGGCGCTGTTTTTCGGCGCGACGCCTTTATGATTGTTCATCTTCAAGCTGCCGCCGTTGATGGTCAGGGAGCCGGTATTAGCCTTGGTACCGCTTCCGCCGATTGCCGAGCCATAAAAGCCGCTGGTAGCCGTGACCGTACCGCCGTTGATGGTGATCGTGCCGCCTTCTCCGCCAAGGTAATCGTAAGGTTCACCGGGGTTTCCGGCGCCGATTCCGGCGCCGTCATTACTGCCGGTAGCCGTGACTGTGCCGCCGTTGATGGTGATCGTGCAGCCATGACCTTTCAGGCTGCCTCCGATTCCTGCGCTGCCTGCGCTGCCGGTAGCCGTGACCGTACCGCCGTTGATGGTGATGTTGCCTCCGTTGTCTCCTCCTCCGATTCCTGCGTTACCCAGACCGTTACCGGTGTGGCAGGTAGCCGTGACCGTACCGCCGTTGATAGTGATGTTGCCTCCGTTGTAGTGATCAGAATAGCCACTGCCGCCGGAGCCGATGCCGGCGGCTGCCCCGTTGCTTGTGTAATTTCCCTCTGCGGTAATCGTACCGCCGTTAATGATAATCGTACCGCCATTCTCACGATGATCTCCTCCGATGCCTGCGCCTCCCGAGCTGCCATAAGCATTCAGGGAGCCGTCTGATGCTGCGGTAATCACCAGTGTGGATGAAGATACCCGTACACCGGCGCTGTTGCTGCTGCTGCTTCGTAGCGTATTGGTTCCTCGCAACGTCAGGTTGACCGTTGAACTGTTACCTGTGTAAAAAGCCGTCGTGGAGTTTATATTCACGTTTCGTAGCGTGATATTCACATCCGTCAGATTGCTGTTTACACTAATGCGGTTGCCTGTTTGCTCGTTGCCCTCAATGGTGTACGTACCGTTGGCGGTGACAGTGAGCGTGGAGCCGCTGAAAGTCCAGCCTGTGCCGTCGCCTGTGCCGTTGTTGATATTGATTGTCCCGTCGGCCAGGACATTCATGCTTCCTGCCGTCCAAAGGAAGGCAGCCGTGATTGCGACGACATATCGCCGTGCGCTCCAAGTATTACAAAAAGTTAAGGAGGGGAGGGGGGTAACAGCCGTCCTTGCGACGAGATCCGGCCGTGCGTAGCGGCCGTACCGCAGGTTCTCCCACATGCGTTTCCATGTTTGTGAAACGCTTTTTATCATTTGAATTTCATCTTTCATATTTATCTAATTTATTAATTCTCAGAAATCAATTAAGTTGGAGCTAAGGAGCTGTCTGGAAATAAACCATCCAAATTTACGGGAGATGTTTTTTGCCATACAACGACTGAAAATGCGCGCATACCGAGGTATGTAAGCATTTTCAGGAGGAAGTATGGCGAAAAA
>JAITAY010000218.1 GCA_031283915.1 Tannerella sp. | reverse complement strand
TTTTGCGACGTCTCTATCCGCATCCCGTTAGGGATGCATCCTTAACAGGATGCAATATAGGGTTATACCGGTTTATCTACCGAGCGATGCATCCCTGACGGGATGCCGGAAACAAAATCTTAACTTGATGACATTGTGTCAAAACAGACGGTGATCATGGTCGCTATTGATAAAAAACCTTTTTCCTCATTCGCACGACATCGCCGAAGGCGGCCAACTGGCGCATGTCCATCCTCCGCGAATTGCCGACCACGACGTAAGCCAGCGTACGTCCCTGGATGTTCGAGCGGTAAAAACGAACCACGTCATCCATGTTCATTCGCCGGATATCTTCCAGCAGAGAACGGTTCGGGTCGTCCGTATAACCGTTGCGCCGGCAGATGGCTATCCGGGTGGAAATTTCCCGGAAAGACGGATAATCGTTGTTGGTCTGGTGGAGGGTCGCCCGGATCACGTCCGCGATTCTTTCGGGGTATTCCGGCATGTTCCGGATCAATGCATTGAGCGTTTTCAGCGCTTCGATGGTTTTGTCGCTTTGCGTGGCCAGATAGGTGACGAAACGGGTCGGCTTGTCTGCCCGGCACAGCGGCGGCAGGCGATAGGCGCCGGAGGTGTGATAGGCAAACGAACGAAATTCACGGATTTCCTGAAACATCAGCGACGACATGCCTTCGCCGAAATAGCTGGAAAACAGATTCGCCTCATGCCGTTTCACGAGCGTCTCCAGCGGGTTGCAGGCCATGTAGGCATAGATGATGTTCTGAAACACGTCCGGCATGTCGTAGAAGAAGACCAGCGGCCGGTCGTAGGTGACAAATTCGCGGTAGACCGGCGCGCGGGACGTTTCCGTGATTCGATCCAGATCCATGATTCCTTTCACCTGTCCGGCTACCTGTCCGGCATCCAGCGTGCCGCAATAGTGCAGCGTGCATTCGACCTGCTGCACCCGGTGGAAAATAGTAACCAGTTCTTTGCCCTTCATCTTTTTTACGTCGGCAAGCGAGCGTTTGGTCAGGTATTGCGACAGCCGCCCGTACTGGACGTATTCAAACAGCGCTTCCGCCACCTCGCTGTTCGATTTGAAAAAGGCCTTTTCGGTCACTCTGGCATCATCGACCAGCGTTTTCAGCTTCCGGTCGTCCGCCTTCACCTGCGTCAGGAAGTCGTTGACTAAGGTCAGCGTCTCGGCAAAAGCTATGTCAAAACCGCTTATTTTCAGCGTAAAATAGTCCATGTCCGTGTCCATGTCGAGCGTACTGCCCAGCGTCTGCAAACGCATCCGGAACGATTCAAACGACCGGTTCTCCGTCCCCAGCATGGGAATATAGGTCGTCAGGTATTTCAGTCCGGGTTCTTCCAGCAGGCCGATGCCATACATGAACTTGAGCGTGAAGACCCGGTTGATGGGATTGGGTGTCACGTACAGCGTGACTTTGGGTGTCAGTGCAAAGGTGCGGACGTCATTCTCGAAATCGAGGAAACGGGGTTCGACTTTCCCGGTCGGAATTTCCTCCAGTTGCCGGGCATAAGCAGATGTCGCGTCCGTATGAACCGGCAGGATCGGAGCGAAATCGGGCTTGACCAGATGTCCTTTGGGATAACGCCCCGTTTTTTTCTTTACATACAGGTAATTGTCTCCGAAATATTTGTTGGCGACCCTCACGATGTCTTCCTTGGTCAAGGCGTCCGTACGTTTCAACTCCTCCCGGTAGTCCGTCCACGTCTTTCCCTGCGAAAACAGGCGCACCAGTACCTGACTGCGCGAATCAATGTCCTCCAGTTCCGTGAAGTGACAGCGCAGGCGCTCCCGTTTCAAACTGTTGAACAGTTCGTCCGTGAAGTCGCCTTTCTTGAGGCGTTCCACTTCGCACCAGATCATTTTTTCCGCCGACCGGCAGGTCTGGGAAACCAGTTTGGGTACGATCAGAATCCCTACATAGCCTGCTTCGTTGAAGTTCTCTCCGCCAACCATGGCGCCCATCACTTTCCGATTGACCATCAGCTTGTCCAGGTAACCGGTGCCATCGGCATTGTTCAGAATCCCCGCGGCAATCTCCAGCGCCGCCTGGTCGGGATGGTTGGACGGTACGCCGCGAAAACCGAAGGCAATCGCCTTCATCAGGGGAAGCGGCACCTTGACGGATGTTTTTTCCCGTCCCCGGAAAGGGGGAATCTTCACCATTGTACGTGTCTTGACAACGCCTTTCGGGATGCGCGAGAAGGTGCGTTCCAGTATCGGAAGCGTCGCTTCGACGTCGAAATCGCCACTCAGAATCAGTCCTGTGTTGGAGGCTACATAATATTCCCTGAAAAATTTCCGCATCTCCGACAGACGCGGGTTTTTCAGGTTTTCCGTGCTTCCGATGATCGGAAAGGCATACGGATGGGGCTGGAAGTAGGATTCCATCAGCTTCTCAATCGCCTGATTGAGCATCATGTCGTCGCGGCGGTTTTTCTCTTCATATACGGTTTCGAGTTCGCTCTGAAACATGCGGAAGACGGGATTCAGCAGCCGTTCGCTGTTGATTTCCGCCCAATGAGCCATGTACTGGGGAAGAAATGTATTGTGATAGACGGTATAGTCATAGGACGTGCCGGCGTTGAGCTTACTGCCGCCGTATTTGCTGATCAGCTTGTCAAATTCGTTGGGGATCACGTATTGAACGGCACGAATGCTCAGCTCGTTGATTTCCTGTTGGATGGTCTTACGTTCCAGGGGGGCTTTCGTCTGCGCCAGTTCGTCGTATTTCGAAGCGATGGCATCCAGCCACACTTTTTCGGCGGCATAATCCACCGTTCCGATCTTGTCTGTCCCTTTGAACATGATATGCTCGAAGTAATGAGCAATCCCCGTATTGGGGCAATCTTTCGAACCTGCTTTTACGACTACGGCGCCAAAGACTTTCGGCTGATGATGGTCTTCATTCAGCCAAACGGTCAATCCGTTATCCAACGTATATTCTTTTACTTCCGTAGACATTTGCATTGTTGAGCTTCCGCTTCACCGAAAAGAGCCGGAGCTATTCCCGCGTAGCCTGTTCCCGATAAAATCCATCTGTTATTTTGTTTGGACAAAAATAGTTATTTTCTCAACAAGCCTTTCAGATACGGTTACTTTTTTTATCCAAAGGGGGGATAACATGTACAAACGCTCTCTGCCCTCAGTACGCCTTTTCCTGCTGTCCGGCGTCACGGGAATCGTGCTTCATATACCTGAAATACAGGCTCTGTCCTTTCTGCGACACAATGTAATACATCCGGTTTCTGGCGGACGGACATCAGCGCTTTGCCTTCGCTCAAAAAGGATACCGTTCCGTTATTTTCGAGCGGGAAATGATGCTTAACTGATTTTTATCTTCTATATTTGCAGACACAACCGTGCGCGGGATGATTGTGAATAAAGAGGAAGTTAGTAGCTGGTAGTTAGTAGTTAGTAGCTGGTAGTTAGTAGGGGGCGGTTGGCAGAAAAGCGGCCGTTGGAGGGAAAGGCGTAAACGTGAGGGTTTGAGCGGACAGCTTCGTCGTATCACGGAACTGCCGGCTACTATTCTATCTACTAGCTACTAACTACCTGTTTTTGCACAAAACTATACCGCGTGCAGTATAATAAATACATACAGCCTGCCAAAAATCGCGGGATTAAGTTAATTGTATATGAACTTTGTGCAATATTGTTACACAGGAGTGTTATCCGGGAGTGTTATCCCCGTGTGTTTCGGGAAGCCTCCCAAGTGTTCCGTGGAGTTCCACGGAAGTCCCGTGGAGTTCCGCGGAAGCTCCGTGGAGTTCCGCGGAAGTTCCGTAGACTTCCACGGAAGTTCCGTGGAGTTCCACGGAAGTTCCGTAGACTTCCGCGGAAGTTCCGTAGACTTCCACGGAAGTTCCGTGGAGTTCCCTGGAAGTTCCGTAGAGTTCTCCGGGAGTTCCGTAGAGTTCTCCGGAAGTTCCGAGTACTCTCCTGATAAATTGATTGTTGATAAACTTTTTATAATGCTGTTACACAGGAGATAGCGGGAAAACGGCGTTAGGAG
>JAITAY010000141.1 GCA_031283915.1 Tannerella sp. | reverse complement strand
TTCTTTGAACTGGAAGGAAGTAACAATGTGATTCTGATAACTACCGACCGTTACAAGGAATATCCGATGATGATTAAGGGATACGGCGCCGGAGCCGATGTAACCGCAGCCGGAGTTTTTGCCGATATAATCAGCGTGGTGAATATCAGGTAAAAAAAAGTGTCGGTATTCACATAGTTCAGGGTCGGATCCGTTTTCTCTTCAATATCCTCCAGCGTGTTTCCACAATGTTCAGAGGTGAGGAATACGTAAGCAGACAGAAGAGACATATCTCCTCGTCAGGCAACTGTCAACCGTAAGGAACGTATACCTCGGTATATCACAGTAATTTCACTGGACCCAACATTCCCAGCGACTGCCAGTTCTGTCCTTTAGTCCACACGTATCCCGCTTTATTTTCTGGCGTCGATTTCAAGAAATTGCCTTGAGTAGTTGTAATTTTTATCCGGAGTTTTTTACCGGCAGCATTGTCCGGTAAACGGTATAAATGACGTCCGTACCAGTGGTTGCCGAGATTATCTCCGTCGAGCGTTACCTCCGACACGCCATGAACTTTTCCCAAATCAAGCCAGTGATATTGCGAGACGTCGGCTGGCAAGTGTTTTTCGTAGTACAGATATCCGGCAAACGAGCGTGTTGTTTCGTCGTCTTTCAGGTCGAACAGAGCGTCGATTTGGCGTTGCTGTTCGGCGCCGTTGATATGCTCCATGCGCAATGTCCACCCGTTCAGTTCGACGCCTGCGGTTTCGGGAGGACAGACCGGCATTGTTATGCTACGAATGCCGGATGTATCGAAGACAATTAATTGCGATGCAGCAGGCGGCAGGTCAACGGACAATGTATTTTCCGAAGCCGCGGGATACAAATAACGTTCACCTGTTTCAGCATTCCAGAGCCATGGGGTTCCCTTCGATTCGGGAAATGAAATTTGCAGCGTGATTCTATCGTCCGGACTGCAATTGCTGATGAAAAAAATATCTTTCCCCTCTGCCTGTTGACGTATCTGGCTTACATACGCATTCGGACGGTCGATTTTCATGTATGGCGTTATACCGCATTGCTGCTGAACGTTTGCAAACCATGCGACAATATCTTTTTCGGGCGGCGCTACGGTGAAAATCCGTGAGCCGTAATCCTTTTTCATGGCGGCTATGATTGAAGAGACTTGCCGGTCGTTTTTCCGGTAGTTTTTCAAGCCCGGCGACTTGTGCGGTTCTTTGCCGACGAATATCAGTTTGCCGCCTTTCCTGACAAAACCGGACAGCGCTTTGGCGGTTGCCGGCCTCACTGTTTCTACTTCGAGAAGGATAAGCGTATGATATTTGCGTTTGCCGTATTTCAGAAAACCGTTTTCGACAAGGCTTTTGATGATAATTTCCTCGCTGGTATAGTCGCAGCCATTGCCGTTACGGTGAATCCCTTCCCATACGCGGTATTGATAGGAAGGGTAATGCAATTCGGGAAACGGGTCGCGCTGCGGACCGTGAAGCATCCACATGTCTGCCAGCGGATGCAGTATGGCGACGTCGGCATACGGTTCGCTTTCCTGTAGCAGCGCCGACAGTCGCGTTTTGTATGCCGCAAACTGCTTGAAATATTTCCACCACGTATTGCGTTCGTCGAAGAACGTGCCGTATCTGACCCATCCGGGGTAGGGAGCCGTCAGCGGGGAATAGTTGTATCCGCAGAGTATGGAATGGGTAACACCGGACAGATTGCTTTGGTCGCACACGATTTTGACCTGTTCCAGAGTTACGTTGAATGTAGTATGTATATCCGTTACTTCTTCGCAGCTGACCACTTTTTTGCCCGACAGTCGAGCCGCCGAAGCCACAAATTTATTGATCGGCGTATATGCATTGGGAGTAGCGGAATGTCCCGTCCATGTCTCGCATTCGGGAATATCAATGTCCATGGAGGCGTGAAGAGGATGAAATTCGTTTCCGTAGGCCTGCACGCGCGACTTGAATCCGTGCGTGTTGCACCACTGCGTGTATGTGAGCAGGAAACGTTCGCGAATCAGTTCCATGCAGGTAATGATAAAGTCGTACCGGGCGCGTGAAACTTCTTCTTTTGCTTCTCCCGACAGTTGAGTGATTTCGGTTCCTTTGACGGCGCGTCCCATGTGACCGACTTTGGTGAGAATAAACGGCAAATACGGTTTTATGTCGTATCCTCGACGGAGTTTAAATTCGTTCAGACAGTCGGGACCCCAGTTTGCGCCTTCCAGTTCCATGCTGTCGCAGAAGATGGAACGGAAACTTTTTAATCCTTTCAGTTCGGGAAAAAGAGTATCCGACATCCGGTTCAGAAAATTCAATGTTGCGTCTTTATCGTAATGGTTCAACACCGGTCCTCCCGCGCCGACAGTCCCCCGTATCACGCTCTGAAATCCTGTAACTTTAACAAGTACATACAGTATATATTCTCCTTCGGGAACCTGTATTTCGAAGGTATCCTGCGTTTTGTCGAACGGCAGCCATTGAGGTTCGGTAAATCTGTCCATCTGTAACGGAGCGAGGCAGAGGGCTTCGATTTCGCTGTCGCCCTTTCCGCGGGAGGAGATTTGCGGCGCAGCTTCCTTCTGTATGTCGGCTGCTTCTATCCTGATTATGCCGTCGCCTTTCACTTTCCGGCTGGCAATGGTGATCAGTTGCGAACGTTCGTCTCCTTTCAGAAATTCAGCTCCAAATGGCCATCCCGAACCGACGATGATATCGCAGATCAGTCCGCGTTCTTCCGCTCCCTTCAGCGTGACTTTTACCATTTCAATCCATTCGGGACTGAGCCATGGCAATGAAGGAATCGCCAAATCGTCGGCTACCGGAAATTCAATCGGGTTGATTTCCACTCCTCCGATACCTGCGTCTTTCAACACGTCCAACTCGCGAAGCAACTCCGACGCTGTTACTTTGTCGCCGTTCCACCACCATCTCACAAACGGTTTGGCGGTTGCAGGAGGAGTTTGAAACAGGTCGAATAACCTGTCTTTTACTTCCTGACCGTTACTGTCCATCTCCGAATCCAATAACGGATACATCCGCATAGCCGGCAAACCGGCTGCTAAAATCATTCCGGATTTGATAAATGTCCTTCGTGATACATGATTCATGTTATTTGAATCTTCCATCTTAAAATCTAAAGCCATAATTTTCTTGTTTTAATTCACTAAATATCATTCGTAAAATCATTAATTGTACAATGTGACCGGTCCGATTAACCCCGAAGGCTGTAGCGGACTGTTGGCTCGCCATGAGTTATAGCTTGGACAGACTTTTCGCTGATCTTTCGGAAGATTCAAGTCGCCGATAATTCTGTTTACCCAAGTATTGACTACTTCAATCTCCAAAGTATTTTCGCCGTGTTTCAGGTATTGCGATACGTTCAGGCAGTAGGGAGCAGTCCAGACGCCGC
>JAITAY010000118.1 GCA_031283915.1 Tannerella sp. | reverse complement strand
TCTCTTAAAGATCAAATCATTTTTAGGATCAAGATAACGTGCCATTTTTCTTTCATTTTTCATTATTGTTTCACACGCGGCAAAGATACACAATAATATGGTGTGCCCGTATGACTGTTTCAGGTTACGTACATCAGGTTCGACAATCACATTTGCACAAGTGCCGAAAAAACGCCCGGAAAAGAATTTGAGTACGGTCAAAATAATAAACCTGCATAACATGAGTGAATAAAGAAGCCGTCAGCAGCATAGCGGTCGGTAGCTTCGTGATATTGCGAAGCCGTCCGGTCAAACCGTATCTTCTTCCTCTTTCCCTCATCACGTTTCTTTCCTTCAAACCACTATCTACCTCAATTGTTCAATGATTCAGTTATTCGGCGCTCCTTCCTGTGCGCAGCCTAATCTTCTAACAAGATTTAACCAAATCTCCGACATAGTCGGTTTTTCTCCCGCAGGCTGCGGCGGAAAAACCGACACGAATTGAATAATTGAATAACCGAATAATAGCATAGTAGACAGCTATTAATAGCATAGCAGTCGGCGGCTTCGTACTATGACGAAGCCGTCCGATCAAGCCGTAACTTCTTTTTCCTCCCCTCATCACGCAGCTAACCCCTAATCATTAACCATTATTTATCGTTTTTAGTAAGGTGGCTACGGCTTCGTCCGGTGAGGCGGTTTCGCTCAGCAACTGCACGAACTTGCTGCCGACAATTGCGCCCGACGCATTGGCGACAGCCGCCCCGAAAGTTGCCCGGTTGCTGATACCGAATCCGATTAACCTTGGATTCCGAAGATGCATTTGGGCGATACGCCGGAAATACGCCTGTCTGGCATCATCGAAGACTTGCTGAGCGCCGGTCGTGGCGGCGCTTGATACCAAGTAGATGAAGCCATCCGTATGCTCATCAATCAGGTGGATACGTTCGTCCGAAGTTTCGGGCGTTATCAGCATGATGACCTTCAAATCATATCGGACGGCTGTTGCCCGGTAGTCCGCCATGTAGTCGGCAAACGGCAGGTCGGGGATAATCATGCCGTCTATGCCGACGGCGGCGCACGACTGGCAGAAGGCTTCAAACCCGTACTGCATCACTGGATTGAGGTAGCCCATCAGCAGGAGCGGCATCCGTACTGTCCGGCGAATCTCTTTCAGTTGTTCAAAAAGCCGGCGCAGCGACATGCCGTTGCGCAATGCCTGTGTGGAAGCATGTTGAATGACGGGGCCGTCCGCCATCGGGTCGGAGAAGGGAATACCGATTTCCGCCAGGTCTACGCCCCCGCGTTGCAGGGCTTCCAGCACGGCCTGCGTATTGTCCGGTTCGGGATAACCCGCCGTGAAGTATACGGAGAGAATACCCGTCCGTCGTGTTTCGAAAAGTTGTGTAATACGGTTCACAGATATGTTTCTTGATTTGTTTTGTTTCTTAACTGATAAATAAATCGCTCCAGCGGAACGACATCCTTTAGCGCCGGGGCGGTTTCGAATCCGCTGTTCAGATCGACGCCCGTCCACTGCGGGTGACGGAAGCGGAACAGCTCTTCCGCGCTTTCGGGACGGAGGCCGCCGCCGAGCAGGAAGGGTGTCCGGCCGGTGTATGCCTCCAGCGCCCGCCAGTCGAAGCGTCGGCCGGAACCGCCGTACGTGTCGCATTTCGTGTCGAACAGGAAATATGCGGCGCATGATTCGTAGGCCGCCGTCTGTTCCAGGTCGGCTGCCGTGGCGACGGGAAAAGCCTTGATAACGCGGCATTCCGCCTGGCGCAGCGTCTCGCAGAGGTCGGGCGATTCGTGACCGTGCAATTGCAGATAATCCAGTCCGTAGCGGGCGGCTTTTTCCAGCATTTCTTCCGCGCCGGCATCGACAAACACGCCGACCTTTGTTTTCGTGCACTGCCGGATGAGCGTCGCACAAGTCTCACCGTCCGGCAGGCAGCGCGGCGAAGCCGGGTAGAAAATAAACCCCATCCAGTCCGTGTCCAAACGCGCTACCGCATGGATATTCTCCGCCTCGCGCATCCCGCATACCTTAATCGTCAGTCGCTTCATGCAAGCCCTCCGGTTGATGGTTCATTTATTTCTTCCGCGCCGGCGCAGACAAACATGCCGACCTTGGTTTTCGTATGCTGCCGGATGAGCGTCGCACAAGCCTCGCCGTCCGGCAGGCAGCGCGGCGAGGCCGGGTAGAAAATAAACCCCGTCCGGTCCGTGTCCAAACGCGCTACCGCACGGATATTCTCCGCCTCGCGCCTCGCGCACACCTTAATCGTCAGTCGCTTCATGCAAGCCCTCCGGTTGATGGTTCATTTGTGTGATAAAAGCCGTCAGCGCCTCGCCGGGCTGGCCGGTTTTCATAAATGTTTCTCCAATCAGGAAACCCCGGAAACCGGCCTCTCTCAGCTGTACGACCGTCGCCGCCTCCGACAGTCCGCTCTCCGAGACCGGCAGCGGCGACGACCTCGCTGTGCCGGCTTCCGCCCGTATCCGTTCCATCAGCCGGAACGAGTTTTCGACCGCCGTATGGAACGTTCCCAAATTCCGGTTGTTCACCCCCAGCATGTCAATCGCCGGATGAAGACAGGCCAGTTCGCGCTCGTGGTGGATTTCCAGGAGGACTTCCAGTTCCAGCGCATGAGCCGTCCGTGCCAGTTGCAGACATTCGTGGCGGGTCAGCGTGGCGGCAATCAGCAACACGGCGTCGGCGCCCGTCACCCGCGCCTGAAACAGCTGGTATTCGTCGATGATAAAATCCTTGCGCAACAGCGGCAGACGTACCTGCGCACGGGCACGCTGCAAGTCGCCCAGCGAACCGCCGAAGAAATCGCCGTCTGTCAGGATGGAACAGGCCGCCGCGCCGCCGCGTTCGTAGGCAGGGACGACCTCCTCGACGCGGGCGCCGGCGTGCAGCCAGCCCTTCGAAGGCGACCGGCGCTTGAACTCGGCTATAATGCCCGACGGCGAGCTTTCCAGTGCGCGGCGCATCGAATTTACGGGACGGCTCATTCGCGCGGCGCCCATCACCAGCAGCCTCTCCAGCGAAACGGCCGCCTTCTGGTTCGCCACTTCCCGGCGCTTGTTCGCTACAATCGTTTCCAGTATATCCACTTTTGTAATGGTTAATGGTGAATGATGAATGATTCGTGAAGGGTGCAATGTCTACCGGTCAGCTGTTTATTTCCAGAAACTTTTTCAGCGCGGCCAGCGCCCGGCCGGCGGCCAGCGCTTCGGACGCTTCGGCGATGCAGGCGTCGATTTTCTTCTCCGGACAAATTACCTGGATGGCAAAGGCGGCGTTGGCGACGACGCAGAGGCGTTGCGCTTCGGTGGCCGTGTTGTGCAGGACGGCGTCGAAGAGGCGGGCGGCGTCGGCCGGGGTGTCGCCTCCGGATAGCTCGGACTCGGACACGCGCGGGAAACCGAGCATCTCCGGTGTGTAGAGTTTCTCGCGGTCGGGCAGGACGACTTTGAAATCGCCGGTGAGCGAAATCTCGTCGTAGCCGTCCAGACTGTGTACCACGCCGAACCGGACGCCGCTCTCCTGGTAGGCATACGTGTAAAGCCGCGCCAGGGGCAGATTGTAGACGCCCAGCAACTGGTAGTTCGGACGGGCGGGATTGACTAAGGGGCCGAGGATGTTGAAGAAGCTGCGCACGGCCAGGTTTCGTCGCACGGGCGCGACGGCCTTCAGCGCCGGGTTGAACAGCGGGGCATGAAGATAGGCCATGCCGCAGGCGTCCATCGAGGCACGCAGCCGGTCTACGTTCGTGGTGAACTTCACGCCATGCTGCTCCATGACATTGCTCGCACCGCTGACCGACGTGGCGCCGTAGTTGCCGTGCTTGACCACACAATAACCGGCGCCGGCCAGTACAAAACAGGCGGAGGTGCTGATGTTGAACGTGTTTTTGCCGTCGCCGCCCGTTCCTACGATGTCGATAAATGGCCAGGCCGACAGATCGACAGGCAGGCTCATCTCCAGCAGCGCTTCGCGGAAGCCCGTCAGTTCCTCGACGGATATGTTGCGCATCAGGAAGACCGTAATCAGGCTGGCTATCTGCGCTTCGTTATACGTACCGGAGGCGATGCGCTGCAACAGCGTGCGTGCTTCGTTGCGGTCCAGGTACTGATGTTCGAATAAACGGTATAATATCTGTTTCATGATTCTGTAATAATTGATTTCGTATGAAAACCGGTTTGTTGATACTTACATGGCAAGCCAGTTGCGGAGCAGGGTCATGCCGCAGGGCGTGAGAACGGACTCCGGGTGAAACTGTACGCCGCGCACGTCGTATGTGCGGTGGCGGAGAGCCATGATACGGCCTTCGGCAGCATCGACGGCCGTCGCTTCAAGGCAGTCGGGGAAGTCTTCTTCGGAGACCACCCACGAATGATACCGTCCGGCGCGGAATGCGGGTTCCAGTCCGGCAAACAGAGGGTCGCGGATGATGACGCGGACATCGGAACAGACGCCGTGGAAGACGTGCGTCAGGTTCAGCAGTTTTGCCCCGAACACCTCCGCAATAGCCTGTTCGCCCAGGCATACGCCGAGGATGCTTTTCTGCGGCGCATAACGCTCGATAAGCGGCAGGAGCAGTCCGGCTTCGGAGGGAATGCCGGGGCCGGGCGAGAGTACAATCTTGTCGAACGGCGCCACGTCGTCGAGCGCTATCCGGTCGTTGCGGTGCACCTCCACCTCCGCGCCCAGTTCCAGCAGGGCATGACGCAGGTTGTAGGTGAACGAATCGTAATTGTCAAACAGTAATATTTTCATAATTCAATGGATGAGTGTTTCTGCCTGCCGGATGGCCTTGTCGAGGGCGCCCAGCTTGTTGTTTACTTCCTGCAGTTCGCGTTCTTCGTCGCTGAGGGCTACGATGCCGGCGCCGGCCTGATAGTAGAGGACGTTGCCCCGGCTGACGAACGTGCGGATGGTGATGGCCTGGTTCAGGTCGCCGTTCAGCCCGATGAAGCCGATGCAGCCGCCGTAGGCGCCGCGATTGTGGCGTTCGAGTTCGGTGATCAGTTCCATGGCGCGGACTTTCGGCGCACCGCTGAGCGTCCCGGCGGGAAAGGTGTCGATCAGCGTGCGGATGGCGTTGCTACCGGCGTCGATGTCGCCGCTCACGCGCGAAACGAGGTGGATCACGTGACTGTAGTACTGTACCTCCTTGTAGAAATCTACTTTTACATGATGGGCATTGCGACTCAGGTCGTTGCGTGCCAGATCGACGAGCATGACGTGCTCGGCATTTTCCTTCGGGTCGGCCAGGAGCAGTTCGGTACGCTGGCGGTCGAGCGTCTCGTTACCGGAGCGGAAGGTCGTCCCGGCGATGGGGTCGATGCTGGCATGTCCTCCGATGACCTTGCAGTGCGTCTCGGGCGACGAGCCGAAGATGCGGAAGCCGCCGAAGTCGAAGTAGAACAGGTAGGGTGAGGGGTTGATGCTGCGCAGGCTGCGGTAGACTTTGAAGTCGTCGCCGCGAAAAGCCTGCTCGAACCGCCGGCTGAGAACAATCTGGAACACGTCGCCGCGCCGGCAGTGGCGGATGCCTTCGCGCACCATCGCCCGATAATCGTCGTCGGTGATAGACGAGGAACGTTCGCCCACGGTGTAGAAATTGTACGACGCGAAGTTCCGGTTTTCAATCAGAGTCTCTATTTCTGCCAGATGATCGATTTCGCCCCGGCCGAGAAGTTCGACTACCGTCAGTTCGTTCCTGAAATGATCGAAGATCAGGTAGTATTTGTAGAGGATGTAGAGCAGGTCGGGCGCATCGTTTTCCTCGTGGTGCGTTTCCATCACGGGGATATGCTCGAAGTAGCGCACGGCGTCGAAGGCCATGTAGCCGAACAGCCCGCAGTATTCGCAGCCGGTGCCGTCGACCTCGAAGCTGTCCACGAAGCCGTTGAGCGCGTCGGCCACAGACCAGCCGGCGGACAGGGGACGCACGGCGGTCAACCCGTCGGGGAAGACGGACGTTGCCTCCGCGCGGTTGACCCCGATGCGTGCCAGGGGGCAGAGGGTAATGAACGACAGACTGTTTTCGTCGCCATGGAAGTCGGAACTCTCCAGCAGCGCCGATTCGGGATAGATATCGCGTAATTTCAGATAAAGGCTGACCGGCGTATGCAGGTCGCTGAGCAATTGTTTGCTTACTGTAGTGAACTTGTAACTCATATATGTTTGCAGTTAAAGGTTTATATATTCGGAGAAATCAGCCGCATGGTCTCGCGGAGCTGTGTGTGTCCGGACGGCGCGGCTGTAATTAAAAAAGATGGCGTACTTCATTGTTTCCATCGGTTAGAGTACGCCGGACGCGGTATGACATATCCGGTCTGCATGGTTTATATAGGTATCCATGTCCTTGTCGCCGCGTCCCGAAACGGTGAGCACGACGACGTCCGAAGGTCGGAAGACCGTCTTCGCCAGCACGCCCAGCGCGTGTGCACTTTCAAGCGCCGGGATGATGCCTTCCAGCCGGGTCAGTTCATAAGCTGCACGCAGGGCTTCGTCGTCGTCCACAGTCAGGACGGTTGCACGTCCCTCCTCCGCCAGCCAGGCATGTACCGGCCCGATGCCGGGATAGTCCAGTCCGGCGGAAATCGAGTATGGCTCTTCGATTTGTCCGTCTTCGTTCTGCATCACCAGCGTGCGTGCACCGTGGATAATCCCCTTGCGTCCCAGGCGAATGGTGGCGGCGCTCAGACCTGAATCCACGCCCTTGCCGCCGGCCTCGGCCAGCAGAATGCGTACGCGCGGGTCGTTCACGTAGTGGTATATCGTCCCGGCGGCGTTGCTGCCTCCGCCCACGCAGGCAATCAAACAGTCCGGCCAGTCGCGGCCTTCCTTCTCCGCCATTTGCAGGCGTATTTCTTCACTGATGACTGACTGGAGCCGGGCGACCAGGTCCGGGTAGGGGTGTGGCCCGACGGTGGAGCCGATGATGTAGAACGTATCGGCGGGATGGCAGCACCAGTCGCGGATGGCCTCGTTGGTGGCGTCCTTGAGCGTCATGTTGCCGGACGTGACCGGGATGACCTCGGCGCCGAGCATCTTCATCTTCCAGACGTTCGGCTGCTGACGCTCCACGTCCGTCCGTCCCATGTACACGACGCAGGGCATGTTCATCAGTGCGCAGACCGTGGCCGTTGCCACGCCATGCTGTCCGGCGCCCGTCTCGGCGATGATGCGTTGCTTGCCCATCCGCTGTGCCAGGAGGATTTGTCCGATGGTGTTGTTGATTTTGTGCGCACCGGTATGGTTGAGGTCTTCGCGCTTGAGGTAAAGCGTACAGCCGTAGCGCTCGCCCAGACGCCGTGCATGGTACAGCGGCGACGGTCGGCCGGCATAGTCGCACAGCAACCGGCGGTATTCCTGCCGGAACGACTCGCTCTCAAGCACCCCGAGGTACGCCTCCTGCAACTCGCTCACACATCGGTACAGTATCTCCGGAACGTAAGCCCCGCCGTACGGCCCGTAATAACCCTTTGCATCTATTTGATATGTCTTCATACAATCTTTTGTTGTTTATTTTTATACCCTGTGAATTTGCCCATAAAAAAAGGTCTGCCGTGAGTATGACAGACCTTTTCAGAAATATGGTTTAATATGAATGAAAAACAGTGCACTACTCACAACGTCCCGACTGCAAGCGCCACCACCAATATGTATTTACCAACGTTCTCATTTTTTTACTTCAATTCGCCGGCAAATATAAGGGTTTTTTTTGAACGGGCAAAACTGTTTCATTTCCTCCTTTCGTTTTTGACATTTTTCCTGATATCACAGTTAATACCCTTTCAATATTCGCAAAAATTTATTTTCAGGAAGAGGCTGTCCTTCCAAAGTAAAAGCCAGTTGCTCAAACGTATCACATTGATTTATCTTTTCCCGAAATTCTTCCACGTTACTCCACGACGAATGAAACCATCCTGACTTTGGATAGCGCTCCACAATCATTGTTTTCAATTCATTCAATGTTATTGGGACTCCTGCATCCACGTAGTCATAGTCAATTGTGATGAGTTGCGCTCCTAAGCGCCACAGCCGTCTAAATATTCTTTCCCAAAAACCCCATATATATGTAACGTATGCACTTTGAGGAAAATATTTCATGCCTGATGAATCAATAAATACATCTTTCCTGAAATTTGTCTTTCTTAAATATTCCATTGTGGTAACTGTAAACAGCCCCTCATCATGAAACACATAAACCATTGGGTCATTCTTTGTAAAAACAAAAACCGGATATTGTAACTTGATATTCATAATATTAATC
>JAITAY010000080.1 GCA_031283915.1 Tannerella sp. | reverse complement strand
TCCGTTATCAAATACCTTCTCCGGATGCGCTTATCTAAAACGCAGGCTTATATACAATCCATTCTATTTTCGCGTCATGAAGGGCTTTTTGATCCCGTTATTGGGCAGGCTGTATGCTTTATTGGGGGACTCCTGTGTAACAACATTGCAAAAACCTTATATAACTTGAGTTTTGGCTAAGCCAACCTTATTTCTACCTTATTTAAAGAACAAAACAACCTTAGTAGCCGCCAGGTTGGAAATACATACCCTTACGAAACCTTATTACCTTATTGTTCTGTCGCGTCTGACGCCTTACAGGAATAAGGTAATAAGGTTGGCTTTCTGCCTCCTTCCCTGCGCTACTAAGGTTGTTTTGTTCTTTAAATAAGGTAGAAATAAGGTTGGCTTAGCCAAAACTCAAGTTATATAAGGTTTTTGCCATGTTGTTACACAGTAGAGCGTGGTTGGCAGACAAGCGGCGTTAGGAGGGAAAGGAGTAGACGTGAGGGTTTGATCGGACGGCTTCGCCCTGTCACAACGCTACCGGCCGCTATTCTCCTATCCACTAATCATTGACCATTAACCATTAATCATTAACAACGCCTGTTTTTGCGCAAAATTTTCCCGTGCGCGGGACAGCCCAAATAATATGCCTTCTTCGTATGGCCAACCGCGCGGATATTTGTAACTTGCGCCCGGTTTTTAAACAACATACAATCATGAAAAGAGTCGCTTTTAAAATGAAATTGAAACCCGGATTCCGGCAGGAGTACATCCGGCGTCATAACGAGGTGTGGCCGGAAATTGCCGCGCTGATCCAACGGTCGGGCATCCGCGATTATTCCATCTATCTGGACGAAGAAACCCATATCCTGTTCGCCGTACAGAAAGTGGAAGGCGAGCAGTCGTCGCAGGAACTGGGCGCCGTCGAAATCCAGCAAAAATGGTGGGACTACATGAGTGATATCATGGAAGTGAATCCGGATCACTCGCCGGTCACGACCTCTCTGGAAGAAGTGTTCCATCTGGACTGACCGGGGCCTGCTCCGCCCGAACGCCGTCCGCAAGCGCTTTCCACAGCCGGTCTTCGGGCACGGGAGCGGTCAGGCAGAGCGGCTGCCGCGTGACAGGGTGGACAAACGAGATGCTGCGGGCATGAAGACTGATTCCGCCGTCGGGATTGGAGCGGTCGGCTCCGTATTTCAGGTCGCCTTTGACGGGGCATCCGATGTGGGCAAGCTGACAGCGTATCTGGTGATGACGGCCGGTTTTCAGGTCGATCTCCAGCAGATAATAACGCTCCGAAGCGGCTATCAGCCGGTAAGAGAGAATCGCTTTTTGCGCATTCGGCCTCTCGACATCGCCGGCGTAGCTTCGGTTTTTCTGTTCGTTGCGCACCAGCCAGTGCACCAGTTCGCCTTCCCGCTTCGGAGGGGGATTTTTGACGATCGCCCAATAGATTTTCTTCACTTCGCCCAGCCGGAATTTTTCGTTCATTCGCTGGAGCGCCTTGCCCGTTTTGGCAAAAACAACCGCCCCCGTCACGGGACGGTCCAGGCGATGGACGACGCCGATAAAGACGTTGCCCGGCTTGGCGTATTTTTCTTTCAGACAGGTTTTGAGGGTTTCCGAAAGCGGAAGATCACCCGTCTTGTCGCCCTGCACGATTTCGTGACAGGTCTTGTTCACCGCTATCAGGTGATTGTCTTCGTAGATTATTTCCATAGGTGGTACAAAAGGGGAAAATAGAAGTTATGCCGGACAGGGCACGGTTTTGTGCATGGACGTCGCAACGGACAGACAGCGCGGGCAATGGGGTATATCTCCACTGCCCGCGACTTTATCAACCATTCTTCTACTCTCTGCTGAGTTTACATATTCATTCCGCCGCAAACGGGAATCACCTGGCCGGTCACGTACGACGAAAGGTCGGAGGCGAGGAAAACGGCGACACTGGCTACGTCTTCCGGCGTCCCGCCGCGTCGCAGGGGGATTTGTTTCGCCCATTCCTGCCGGACTTCTTCCGAGAGGGCGGCCGTCATGTCCGTGAGGATGAAACCCGGCGCTATGGCGTTGGCGCGGATGCCGCGCGAACCCAGTTCCCTGGCGACCGACTTGGCCAAACCGATCATCCCGGCTTTGGAGGCGGAATAATTCGCCTGCCCGGCATTTCCGGAGATGCCCACAACCGATGCCATATTGATGATACTTCCGCCTCTTTGCTTCATCATGACCGGCGTGACGGCGTGAATCAGGTTAAAGGCCGACTTCAGGTTGACATTAATGACCATGTCCCACTGTTGCTCGCTCATGCGCATCATCAGGCCATCGCGTGTGATTCCGGCATTATTGACCAGAATATCAATGCGTCCGAACGTCCTGTTCACTTCTTCTACCACCTTGTGCGCATCTTCAAAAACGGAGGCGTTGGAGGCATAACCCTTGGCTTTCACGCCCCATGCTTCAATTTCCTTTTCCGTAGCCAGGCCGTTTTCGTCAATGGCCAAATCCGTGAACGCGATATGGGCGCCTTCGGCGGCAAATTTCAGGGCAATGGCTTTCCCGATTCCGCGTGCGGCGCCGGTGACAAGCGCCGTCTTTCCTTCTAAAAGTTTCATATACATGCTTATTTAATGATTAATTGTATTTGATCAGGCAGGCGCCGGCCGAATATCCTCCACCGAAGACGGTGAGGCAAATCAAATCGTCCGGTTTGAAACGGTCTTTGTTTTGCGCGTAGACCAGCGCACAACTTGCGCCGCCTGTATTTCCCAGTTCCTCGATGTTGTGGAGCACCTTTTCTTCCGGCATCTGAATCTGCTCCGCGATATTTTTCATGATCCGCAAATTCGCCTGGTGCGCAATGAAGTAAGAAAGGTCATCCCAGGTGTAACCGTTGTTTTCCAGCAGCCGGAGGGCATTCTTGGGCATCAGCGTACAGGCTTGTACGAATACGTCCTTCCCTTCGGGCATCCGTATTCCGCCGTCGCGCGGCCGCAACTGGACGCTTTCCGGCCCTTTTCCCAGACAACCCAGCGCCTGCGTATAGATTTCCACGATGCGGGCGTCTCTTTCCGTGACCTGTTCCTTCGAGATAAAAAAAGCGACCGATGCGTCTCCCCAGAGATGACCGCTTTGGGGGTCGTCCGGATTGTTGTATGCCCAGTTTTTATCCCCGCAGATGATCAGCGCTTTTCGCGATTTTCCCGAAGCGAAATAACCTTCTGTGACTTCGAGTGCATTGATGAACGACGAGCAGGCGGAAGACAGAAAAAATGCCTTTGCGTCTTCGATACCAAATTCACGCTGGGCGACATGTGCCGCCGTACCCACCGTGTCGTAAGGCGAATAGGAAGCGGATATAATCAGATCGATTTCCCTGATGTCGTAGGGGAGAGAAGGCAGCGCGTGACGAATGGCTTCTATGCCCATTGTGTTGATATTTTCTTCGGGTTTGGCTCTGGAACGAGTGACAATACCCGTACGTTGTACAATCCATTGATCGGTTAATCCGTTGATTTCTAAAAAATATTCGTTAGGAACCCGTTCCTTTGGAACGTAATATCCTGATGCGTTGATATACATTATTTCGTTATTTTAATACCGTTAAAAATTAAATGCATGACATTCTCTCTGTGACTGGCCCGTTCTGCCTCCGTCGTCCCCGTGAATCCACGAATATACGGCACCTCAAGACCTTTCAACATATAGTGGAGCGTCAGCGCCGTGATTCTCGTGTCCGGAATCGTGAATGTGCCCTCCCTTACGCCTTCCTCCAGAATGTTTTCGATTATTTCAATCTCCTGAAGATCAAATTTCTTTCTTGCTTTTGCCACCCGCCAAATGTCTCTGAAAAACTTGGCACGGAGCGTTCCGTTCTGGAATACGATGGCTTTGACCGCATCCAGTCGCATATACATAAATGTGATTAATTTCTCATCCGCCGGCAGTTTTTGTAGGGCAAAGTCCTGTAATATCCGGTTGAGTTTGTTCCGTTCCGATTCGACCACGGCCAGAAAAACCTCCTCCTTGCTTTTGAAATAGGTATAAAGCGTACGCCGGCCTTTCTGCGAAGCCTGCGCAATATCGTTCATCGTGGTATGGTCAATACCCATGCGGGCGAAGAGTTGACGGGCTACATCCACAAGAACATCCCGGGTCTTTGATACTGTTATCGACATAATTTTTGCACACTTTGGTCAAATCTGTGCGCAAAAGTAGTTAAAAAACTTCGATGCACCAACCTTTCGGAAAAAATATCAGGATAATTTGGGTTATTTGGGAATTTTTCCTACCTTTGCCCCCGTAAAACCAAATCGCGGAGTGGAGCAGTGGTAGCTCGTTGGGCTCATAACCCAAAGGTCGTAAGTTCGAGTCTTGCCTCCGCAACGAAAAAGCATCCCGCGGGATGCTTTTTTATTTCCGGAAAATCCTGAAAACAGGATGCATGGCACGCTTCCGATACTTCACAGACTGTTTGACCAAATCCTGATACCCAAATCCGCCGAGGGCTCGGGACGTCTCTAAGGAGCTGTCTGTAAATAAACCACCCCTTTACGGGTCTGTTTTTCACCCTACTTCCTCCTGAAAATGCTTACATACCCCGGTATGCGCGCATTTTCAGTCGTTGGATGGCAAAAAACATCTCCCGTAAATGGGGATGGTTTATTTACAGACAGCTCCTAAATCCTGTTGAAAGCTCCGCTGGAAATTCACAGAAGTTTTTCAATGTCAGAACGTATACCCGACGCAGAAGTGCCAGTTGAGCACGAACTCATCTCTGTCCCTTGCGTTTCCCGTTTCGCCGAAGATATGCCGGCAACCGGCGCCGGCGCCGGCTTCAAGACAGAAATGCATGCCGTAATGTCTCCGTATGCCCCACATGGGGACTATGGTCAGCATGTTCGCCGGGAAGGTATAAGCGTCGCTGATGGCCATCCGTTTCGGGTAGAAGGAGGTTCGGAGCGAGAAATAGTTGGCCGAGTTGTACGCCGTCCGCCTGGCTTTGGCCTGACGCCTGGCCAGGTCATAATACCACCGGGGTTCGACGGTCAGTTCCGGCACGACGATATAACGGCTATAGCCGCCGAAAATACTGGTGTAAGAGTACGAAAAACCGCCCATTAACCCGACTTCGCTCCGGAGTGCTACGGCATCGGAAAGCCGTGATTCGTTATATCCCCAAACGCTCAATAAACCGCCCTGGACACCCCATACGGATTGCTCCACGCCGGCTTCCTGCGCTTGCCCCAGCAGGCAACCCGACATGGCTATCCATGTCATATAAATTCTTTTCAGTTTCATAACTCACTTTGTTTTAGCTGTGTAAAAATAGTGAAAACAAATCAGTCAATCGCAAAAATAATGTGTTTTGACGCGAAATTAACCCTCATTAATATTCGTTTGAATCAGAAAACCCTTTCTGTCCGGGCAACCGGAGAGAAGGGAAAAAAACAAGCCGACTGGTTACAGTCGTGTATCCCGAAAACACGTTTTTCCTGTATTCGCTCGGGTGCAATTCAACTCATTGCGGTAGTACGGGATGCGAAATAAAAACAGGATAGAACGAATGATACTGTGCACGATGTAATTTTGACAGGGGTGCATTTCAAATGGTCGCATATGTTTATTATATTGCGTGCGATGATTTTTTCCCCAGTGGCGATGAAACTTCATGCAGTTACTTGTAAACTTGCAACGCCTACTTTTAAGTTGGCGACGCGCGGTTTCAAGTTGGCGGCGCATGGTTTCAAGTTGGCGACGCGTGGTTTTAAGTTAGCGACGCGTGGTTTTAAGTTGGCAACACGCGGTTTTAAATTGGCGACGCTTACTTTTTATGTGGGTAATGGTTCGTGATCGCTGTATGTGATTGTACCTTGAAAGGTCTATACAACTGTCATTAACCATTAACCACTAAAAAGATGCAGCCGCTTAGGGAAGCACGTCAAGATAAGTAAGTCGCGGATTATCCGTCCACTGATATTTTCCGTAGAATAGCTGGATGACCGGCTTTGGAATGAACTTTTCGAGGCTTCGCAACAATACAATGTCGTATTTCCGGTGAAAATTTACCCAGCACCGGTTACAAGTTCTCGCCTGTTTCTTTTGCAGTTTGACGGACTCCTTCCCGTTATATATTTCATCAAGGGATTTTTCATAAATGTTCCCCATCGTCATGTCCAGATTCTGACACAGAGGTACATTCCCGTTAGGGTGAATCACCAGCGAATCAAAAATACTGTAACAGTTGAGTTTCAATTTTCCCGCTCTCCATTCGTTATACAAAACCAGGAAGTCATAATTTTCCGATGTATCTTTTACGTTAGCGGGAATATCGTTCACAAACGAGGTTAAATAATCGTCTTTAAGCGGTTTATCACTCCCTCCATGGTTTATAACAGATTCTTCTTCAATCATATGAGCCGCATCGACCGTGTCGAAAAAGTCTATATTATTGTAAATTCCTATTCGAATATCAATGCCATACTTTTTAGCAATCTCAACCACAAAATCCAAATCGTCGAAACTGTTGTAGGGCGAAAGTGTGAACATCAGCGAAATGGGCACCCTGTCTTTGCAGGCTTCTACCACTTGGATGACTTTGTCGAAACCGTCCGCACCCCGCATATACAAATAGGTTTCCCGACGTCCGTCCAGCGAGAGATAGAGTCGTTTCGGAGCATAGTTTTTCACGGCATCCACCACTTTGCGAGGTTGAAGACAGTTGGAGAGCAATTCGAAATTTTTGTGATTCTCCGAAAACCATTGCATGATGTCGTTCGCTTCGGGATGGAGTAAAAATTCGCCGCCTTCAAGTCCTACGGTTGTATTTTTTGAAACGCATTTACTGTTCATTACTTCAACCATTTTTGCCTTGGAAATATGAACTGTCGGACGTTGTGCCCAAACGAAACAGTGTTTGCATTTGGAATTGCACAGGTTGGTTGAGTAAAACATCAGTGTGGAGAGTTTTTTCCGATGCGGGAAAACGGTATTGTTGGCAAACATGAACCCTCGATTTACATAGTCTCTGATACTATACATTTTTTTCTATTTTTGTCATTAACTCGTACGTATTTAATAAGGAACACAAAGAGGATCTGTTTTTTGATTTCATGTTTTCGCAAAGACTTGCAAAAGTCTTGATTTCCGGGAAATATCCTTGTGATACGATCTGATTGTTTTCGAAAACCGGCAAAAAACGATTCCCCTCGAACAGGTATTTTTTTTCAGGAACGGTATGAAAGATTTTTTCCCGCGGAACGGATAAAATGTTTCCGCTTTTAGATTCGAAAGTCAGCGATTGATGATTTTCCAATGTATAGATACCGTTTCCTGTGTTGATGGACAGATACTCCAAAGGTCGATTCCATGAATATTGTGTTGACATTTCCACGCTGCCGATCAGTTGGTTGTGCTTTGTCTGTAAAAAGAGGGAATTGGCCGACGGCGACGACTTTGTTTCGGCAAGAGACAGCAATTCCGTTTCGCCGAACAAAAAAGTGATTAAGTCAAGCGGATGAATGTAGAGATCCCACAAGGGGTTTCCCTCGGGACAGGCGCCAAGTAGAAAACGATAGTTGTACGAAATGACATCCTTGATTTTCAATTGCTTTTTCAGGATAGTTACGCACGAAGAATAACGTTTTTGCAGTCCGGCAAGACATGTGCTTCCCGTTGCTTTCTCTGTATCAATCAAGTCTTTCAGCTCCTCTATGGTTTTACAGGGTGGTTTTTCTACGAAAACATTCTTCCTGTGCAGCATACATTTTTTTACCAAATCGTAATGTGAATCGGGATTGGCACAGATGAAGATTCCGGAGACGGATGTATCGTTTAAAACCGATTCCAGGTCGGTTGTAGCCCGCGTCACCGGTTGATTTTCATTTATCAGGTCTGCCGTTTCCCGGCTTTTGACAACAATGTACTTAAGCGGTATATGCAAATAATGGATGACCGGGTACAGGTTGTTAAGGCTATGATTGCCAACGCCGATAAAAGCATAATCCGAATTATATTTGTTTTGAAGCAGGCTCCTTTTTCGTATTCTTTTCAGAAACCCTATCCATGATTGAAAACTTTGTCCGGAGTTGCTGTCGGGCGAAGAGGGACCGTCTGCAGTCCCCTTCCCCCGGTTGAATGCTGTTGTATCCATATATTTATATTATTGTCGATGCGTTTTTTGACGGGGCAAAGTTATACTATTTTTCCGAAATGGATGTCATACGAGGAGCCATTTGCTCTTTAGCGATGGGAAATAACCTGAGTTTTGGATAAGCGAAATTCCGTCAGGCGTTTCCTGCCGTTTTCGGTCAATTTGAGCGTTTTTGTCGGCTCTGTTGAACATGCTTTACAAAAATCGTCTGCAACACAAAGCCCGCCCCTGCACCCTGTGCCTTTTTCCGTGAATAGCGCCTCAAAAAAAGAGTTCGCCTAAATGTCAGGGTTGAACGGGACTTTCCGGAAAAATGGTTACTTTTGCCGGATAATATAATGAATAGAGGAATCTATGGAAAATTTGAACTGGGGCGAACTTCCGTTTGGGTATCAGAAAACGGATTACAACATCAGATGTTATTACCGGCATGGCCAGTGGGGTGAACTCGAAGTGAGTTCTTCGGAGATTATCAATATCCACATGGCGGCCACCTGTCTGCATTACGGACAGGAGGCGTTTGAAGGGCTGAAAGCCTTCCGCGGAAAAGACGGGAAAATCCGCGTTTTCCGGATGGACGAAAATGCGTTGCGGCTGCAGGCCTCCGGCCGGGGAATCAAGATGGCCGAGTTTCCGGTCGAAAAGTTTCAGGAAGCGGTGCGGAAAGTGATTCGACTGAACGAACGCTTTGTGCCGCCCTGGGGAAGCGGTGCATCCCTGTATATCCGCCCGCTGCTGCTGGGTCTGGGTGCACAGGTGGGCGTCAGTCCGGCCGACGAATATTTGTTTTTGGTCTTCGTCACGCCGGTCGGGCCTTATTTCAAGACAGGGTTCAAGCCTGCCCCGGTTTGCATCCTGCGCGAATACGACCGCGCCGCACCGCTGGGCACAGGCGCCATCAAGGTCGGCGGAAACTATGCCGCCAGTCTGGTGGCCGGCAGCCTGGCGCATGAAAAAGGATATGTTGCCGTGCTTTATCTTGATCCGAAGGAAAAAAAGTATCTCGACGAGTGTGGCCCGGCTAATTTCTTCGCCATTCGCGAAAATACCTATATCACACCGTCATCCGATTCCATCCTTCCCTCCATCACCAACAAGAGTCTCCGGCAATTGGCCGCCGACATGGGACTGAGGGTGGAACGCCGTTCGATCCCGGTCGAGGAACTGGCCACGTTCGAAGAAGCGGCCGAATGTGGTACGGCAGCCGTAGTAACGCCGATCTCCCGCATCGACGACCTGAATGAAAACAAGTCCTACCCGTTTTCAACAGACGGCAAGCCCGGCGCCGTTTGCGAAAAGCTCTATCACAAGCTCTTCGCCATCCAGACCGGCGACGAACCCGACCCGTATGGCTGGACGGAAGTGATCGCCTGAGAGGGCTGCAAGCGTGACGACGCAATGAATCACCTTTTGTGAAATACGCCGAGGTCATATTGCCTCTCCCGCTGGAAAATACGTATACGTATCGCATTCCGGAAGGGATGGAAGCGGCTGTCCGGAAGGACTTCCGGGTGATCGTCCCTTTCGGGAAAAGACGCTACTACACGGCCATTGTCAAGGAAATCCACGAACAGGTTCCGGAAACGCCTTACGCGCTCAAGGAGATTTTTGTGCCGCTGGACGAAACGCCGATCCTGTCGCCCCTGCAAATGCCTTTCTGGGAATGGGTAGCATCCTACTACCTGTGCACGCTGGGCGACGTATACCGGGCAGCCGTTCCGCCCGGATTGAAACTGGAAAGCGAGACCGTCGTTTCTTGTTGCGACGAGGCGGAGGCGCAATACCCTCTCCCTCCCGGGGAACAGGTCATACTGGACGCTTGCGGCAAGGAGGCTGGCCTGACGGTCTCCGTCTTGGAGAAGAAGACCGGCTTGCGTCACCTGATTCCCACATTGAACTCGCTGGTGAACCGGGGATTTGTCACGGTCAACGAAACGCTCGGCCGGGGATTCGTCCCGAAAACGGAAACATACATCCGGCTGGCTCCGGAATATGTCCGGGAGGAAGATTTAACACCTGTATTCGATCAACTGCAACGTGCCGGACAGCAAAAAAAACTCCTGCTGGCCTTTTTGGAGCGGGTGTCCTCTTTTCCGCTGCCGGCCTCCTTCGAAATATCCCGGAAAGAACTGCTGCGCATTGCCGGCGTCAAAGCGCCCGTACTGGATGCCCTGCTGAAACGGGGGATACTGACGGCTTGCGAAAAAGCAACCAGCCGGCTCCGGCTGTCGGCAGAGGCCGGACAACCGCTGCATGTATTAACCGCAGCGCAACAAGCGGCTTATGAGGAAATACGGCAAGTGTTTGCCGTGAAGTCCGTGTGCCTGCTGCACGGCGTACCTTCCAGCGGGAAAACGGAAGTTTACATGCACCTGATCATGGATACCCTGCAAGGAGGCCGGCAGGCGCTGTACCTGCTTCCGGAGATTGCCCTCACGACGCAAGTCACCGACCGCCTGTCGCGTACGTTCGGCGACCGGCTGCTCCTCTACCATTCCGGACGCTCCGGCCACGAACGGGTAGAGGTCTGGAATCGCCTGTTGCAAGCCGGGCAACCTTTGCTGGTAGTGGGTGTACGCTCATCGCTTTTCCTGCCGTTTTCCGGACTGGGGTTAGTCATTGTCGACGAGGAACAGGAACCTTCCTACAAGCAGTCAGATCCTGCGCCGCGCTACCACACACGCAATGCGGCTCTCATGCTGGCATCCATGCACGGAGCGAAAACGCTGCTGGGTTCGGCCACGCCGTCGCTGGAGTCCTGCCTGAATGCCCGGACGGGGAAATACGGACAAGTTATGCTGAAAATACGCTACGGAACAAATCCTCCTCCGCTGATTCACCTGACGGACATCAAAGACTTGAAACGCCGGAAAATCATGAAAGACACCTTGTTTTCTCCCCTGTTGAAGCAGAAGATGGATGAAGCGCTGTCGTGTGGCGAACAAGTGATCCTGTTTCAGAACCGGCGCGGATTTGCCCCGATGATGGAATGCCGGTCATGCCATCAGGCGTTACACTGCGTCCGGTGCGACGTCAGCCTGACCTGGCACAAGCAGGCCAACCGGCTGGTTTGCCATTATTGCGGCTATTCGATACCCTTGCCTTCCCGTTGCCCCTCATGCAACGGCGAAGAGATGCGGCTGTTCGGTTTCGGCACGGAAAAGGTCGAAGAAGAGATTGCCGCGCTTTTCCCCGGGACGAAGGCGGCGCGTCTCGATCTCGACACGGCGCATACCCGCAGGGCTTGCGAGCGTATCCTGACGGATTTTGAACAGGGAAAGACGCAAGTGTTGATCGGCACGCAGATGATTGCCAAAGGGCTGGACTTTGACCGTGTAAGCGTGGTGGGCGTGTTGAATGCGGACAGCCTGATGAATGTGCCCGATTTCAGGGCGCACGAACGGGCTTTCCAGCTGATGATGCAAGTAGGCGGTCGCGCCGGCCGGCGGGAAAAACAGGGAACGGTCGTGATACAGACTTCCCAGCCGGAACATCCCCTGTTGCAGATGGTTTGCACGTCCGATTACGAGGCCATGGCACAAAATCTGCTGAACGAACGGCAGATATTCCGTTATCCTCCGTATACCCGGATCATTACCGTCGTCCTGCGCAGTCAGGAGGAACAGGTGTTGATGCGTTTTTCCACTGCCTATGCCGCAGCGATGCGCGATGCGCTGGGTACACGGGTCTATGGCCCGTTTGCTCCGCCGGTTAACCGGGTTCAGCTGTTGCACATGCGCCATGTCATGCTGAAGCTCGAACGTTCCCTGACGGTCGCCTTCGTGCACAAGACGCTGGAAACCGCCGACCGAAAAATGCAATCTTCCCCCGATCATAAACACGTGAAAATACACTATGATGTAGACAATTAAGGGAGGGAAATAATAAAATAGAACGCATGAAAGCCCCCGTTACCTTACGTCAAAGTTTCTACAGGAACTGCTCGGATTATCATTCAATCAATTCGGATTTTATCCTCATATCTGCCATTACATCTACCATTCAGTCGCAGTTTGGTATCAAGGAAATCTCTTAAATCGCTGAATTTTAGATTTATTAAAGTGGGTTCAGTACCAGCCAAAGCATTGACGGAGGAAAAAAACGAGCAGAGAAAATTTATGGAAGAAAACATCGAACCACGAATAAAAGAAGCCAAGGCAGGGAAAAGAATCCTCCTATTTGTCGATGCAGCACATTTGGTTTGCGGTTCTTTTTTTGGCTACCTGTGGTGTATGATCCGTATTTTGTTCCCACAATGTCGGGTAGAAAACGTTATAATGTGCTTGGAGCAATCAATGCAATTACCCGCGATGTACCTGCCGTTTGCAATAAAATATATATTAATGCGTTAAGTATTTGCGAATTATTGGAACAGATAAGCAAAATATATATTGGCAAGAAGGTAACCGTCATTTTGGACAGTGCAAAATATCAGCGGTTTGAATGTCATTTGGTTGTTCAACATGCTGAAAAATCGAATATTGAGTTGCTGTTTTTGCCGTCACACAGTCCTAATTTGAATATCATAGAACGATTATGGAAATGGACAAAGAAAGAGTGTTTGAATGGTAAATATTACGATACTTTCGATGAGTTCAAAACCGCGATTGAGAATGCGCTATTCAAAATTTAAAAACACGAAAATAAACAGGAATTGGAGACTCTGCTAACCCTGAATTTTAATTATATGTACCGGACAAAGATTTGAGATTCCCTGCGTTGATGACAATTAAAACGGTACACTACCACCTAACTGTTGCTAATGTACTGTTTAATCCTTTGGCTAAACTTGAGCTGAATGTATTTGAATTTTTGTCTTGTATTTAGCGTTGCAATAGCAACCTGTAGCAAAGGAATTTTATGCTCTTTTCCATGTTGTATCACTGTAATTTACTGTAATACACACTGTTTTGTTATTTCTGATATTTGATATCGGCGGTATTTATAGAAGAAAATCACAAAAAAACAATAGCTGGAAACTTGATATTCAAAAAAAAATCCTACTTTTGCACGCTGTTAGAAAGGAAAGATGCCGGAGTGGTCGATCGGGCCGCACTCGAAATGCGGTGTACGGGTAACTGTACCGGGGGTTCGAATCCCTCTCTTTCCGCCCGAAAAAGTCGCTATATCAGCGACTTTCTTTGTTATCACAGGATTTTACTGCATTTCTAAATGCGCAAAAGAAGCATTTTCGCTCAAAAACGGCATTTTTTTCTCACCAAATCGGCAAATAGTGCGAAAATTGGTGCGAAAATTCATATCTTTGCCGGAAAACAACCTCATCGTATGAATAACGTCCAATTAAGATACGT
>JAITAY010000077.1 GCA_031283915.1 Tannerella sp. | reverse complement strand
TTCACCATACTTCCTCCTGAAAATGCTTACATACCCCGGTATGCGCGCATTTTCAGTCGTTGGATGGCAAAAAACATCTCCCGTAAATTTGGATGGTTTATTTCCAGACAGTTCCTAAGGGATGGACAATAAATAAAGTATAACCGTAATTGAGAATGGGGTAACCAAAGTCCCGTGAGGTAGGGTACTCAAACGCAGAAAAATTTTATTCCCATTATTCGGCATCTTACATTATTTGAACAGTTTATTTTCAGATAAATAATTGTTTCTCCGCTCATCTGAATCTTTCAAAAAAACAGTCTCCAAATCACGCTTAAAGCACCTGTTATTAGCCTTTGTATCTCTTTTCATTTGTGTCTGTCTATATTTGTCGTTCCCGATGTAATACCTTCCTGCATATTAGGCATTTTGTGACTTCTCTGCGGGAACTCCTGTTACATTTTGTTTATTTTCCATCTCTAAGTCAGGAGTTTGGATAATTAAATCAGTAATGATTTTGAAACGACTTTATTGCCTGTGCAGGTATGATATTCGTGAATTTTGCGTTATATTTGCAACGGAATAAAAGGAAAAAACAGTTATGAGGATAAAAATGACATTATTGTACCAGTTTACAGCAGGTTTTCTTTCTGTTTTCTTTTTCAGGACAGAAAAAACTGCGACGTCTTCTAAAAAATTCACCTGCGGGAAATTAGCAAACAGAGTGGAATAATGTCGGGAAAGAGATGCGGTAATCTTGTGAGCGACTCAAAACGGAGAATCGAAGGTAGAAAACCCTTACAGGTTTTTGCCCAAAGTACCGTCCCGGGGACGATAGCGCCGTCAGGCCGGTTCATCATTCATAATAAAGGAGTGGTATAACCGGCACGGAATACAGGCACAGGTCATCCGCAGTGCAAGAGAATATAAATTCAAAATAAAAACAAGTTTAATATGAGAATTATCTATGTAACAGCAGCAGTTGTAGTCATGCTGGCAACGGTTTCGTGCGGCAGAAAGCAGACTGACTCAAACAGCGCTCCGCCGCCGGTATACCCGACCGCCACGGTGACGACCGGCCAAGCGGAGTTGGCCGCTATTTATCCGGTGACCCTCCGCGGACGCGAAGACATCGAAATCCGTCCGCGTATCGACGGTTTTATCGAACAAATTTTTATTGACGAAGGCTCGGCTGTGAAGCAGGGGCAAGTACTGTTTAAAATCAACTCTCCGCAGGCCGAGCAGGCGGTGACAACCGCCAGGGCGGCCGTCACGTCGGCCGAAGCGCAGTTAGCCACGGCCAAGCTGAACGTCGACCGCATGACACCGCTGGCCGAGAAGGGGATCATCAGCTCTGTGCAACTGGAAACGTACCGCAATGCCTTCAGCGTCGCACAGGCCGCCCACGCACAGGCCATCGCACAGCTTAAAAATGCCGAGGCGACACTCTCATGGACGTCTGTGACCAGCCCCGTCGACGGTTACGTGGGCGCCGTGCCCTACCGCAAGGGCAGCCTCGTGAACAGCCAGTACACGCTCACCACTGTGGCCAATACCGCGAGTATCTACGCCTATTTCTCGCTCAACGAGAAGGCGCTGACCGAGTTTCTGGCCAGCCTCGAAGGCGAAACCCAGGCCGAAAAGCTGAAACACGCGCCGGAAATCACGCTTACCCTGGCCGACGGAACGGTCTATCCCCACAAGGGACGGATAGAGACCGTCACCGGTACGGTGAACATCGCCACCGGCAGCGCCGGCTTCCGCGCCGAGTTCCCCAACAGGGACGGCTTCCTGCGTAGCGGTACGAGCGGGAAAATCACGATCCCGGCGTATTATTCCGACATCATCCTGATCCCCCAGAAAGCGACTTTTGCCCAGCAGGACAAAGTGTTTGTCTACGTGGTGGAAGACGGCGCGGCGCGGCAACGCCTTATCACGGTCACGCCGACGCCCGACGGACAGACGTACCTCGTGCACAGCGGCCTGAAAGTGGACGAGCGCATCGTGACCGACGGTGTGGCGACACTCGTCGACGGCACGGAAATTTCTGTTGAAAACTAATTTCCCCAAACACGTATTCTTATGTTAAAGACTTTTATAGACCGGCCGGTATTGTCGACGGTTATCTCCATCCTCATCGTGGTACTGGGGATGATAGGTCTGTTCATGTTGCCGGTAGAACAGTATCCCGACATTGCGCCGCCGACCGTGCGCGTCTGGGCAAGCTATCCGGGTGCGAACGCGGATGTGGTGATGAACTCCGTGGTGATTCCGCTTGAGGAGCAAATCAACGGCGTGGAGGGCATGACGTACATGACCTCGTCGGCCTCGAACAACGGCTCGGCACAGATTACCGTTTTTTTCGAGAAGGGTATCAACCCGGACATCGCCTCGGTGAACGTGCAGAACCAGGTGGCACGCGCCACGCCGCTGCTGCCGCAGGAAGTGACGCAAATCGGCGTCACCGTGCGCAAACAGCAAAGTTCCAATATCATGATGATTAACTTCACCACCGATAACCCGGACTACGACCAGACATTTATCCAGAACTACGCCAATATCCATCTCCTGCCCCCCATTAAGCGGGTCAAGGGCGTAGGCGATGCCAATGTCTACGGTGCACGCGACTACTCGATGCGCATCTGGCTCAAGCCTGATGTCATGGCGGCCTGCCAGCTTGCGCCGCAGGAAGTCATCGCCGCCCTGCAGGAGCAGAACGTCGAAGCGGCGCCCGGCGAACTGGGACAGGAAAGCAGCCAGAGTTTCCAGTACACGCTGAAATATACCGGGCGGCTGAAAACGGTGCCTGCGTTTGAAGACATTGTTGTGCGTTCGGTCAACGGGCAGATACTCCGCCTGCGCGACGTGGCGCGGGTTGAACTCGGCTCGCTCAACTACACCGTCGCCTCGCGCCTGAACGGCAATCCCTCCGTAACCATCGGAATCAACCAGACGGCCGGCTCCAATGCCCGCGAGGTCATCAACAACATCAAAGCCGTCCTGGAGGAAGCCTCCGTCTCCTTCCCGCCCGGCCTGAAGATCGTCTACGTTCAGGATGCCAACGAGTTTCTCGACGCCTCCATCAACAAGGTCGTCCATACGCTGATCGAAGCCTTTATCCTGGTATTTATCGTGGTGCTTATCTTCCTGCAGAACTTCCGTTCGACGCTGATTCCGGCCATTGCCGTGCCGGTGGCCATCGTGGGAACGTTTTTCTTCCTGCAACTGTTCGGCTTTTCGGTCAACCTGTTGACGCTCTTTGCGCTTGTGCTGGCCATCGGAATTGTGGTGGACGATGCCATCGTTGTGGTCGAGGCCGTACATGCGCAACTCGATGCGGGCATGACCAACGCCCGCGAAGCGGCCATCAAAGCAATGAAGGAAATCGCACCCGCTATCGTCTCCATCACGCTTGTGATGTCGGCCGTGTTCGTTCCCGTCAGTTTCATCGGGGGGACGTCCGGCGTGTTCTACAAACAGTTCGGCCTGACGCTGGCCGTGGCCATCCTCCTGTCTGCCGTCAATGCGCTTACGCTCAGTCCAGCCCTCTGTGCACTGTTCCTGAAAAGCCACGCGGGGGAAGAGGAAGGTAAATCACACGGAAAAGGATTCTTTAACCGTTTCACCAGCCTGTTTAATGCGGGATTTCAGGTGACAACCGGTCGTTACCGGCAGTCGCTGTATTTTCTGGGCAAGCGTGGGCACCGCTGGATTACGTTAACGCTGCTGCTCGTTATGACAGCCCTCCTGTTCGGCCTGATGCGGACGATTCCGACCGGCTTCGTGCCACAGGAAGACAGCGGCGGGGTGATGGGAATGGTTACGCTGGCGCCGGGCGCCTCGCTCGAACGTACGCAGGAGGTGGTGAAACAGGTGACCGACATCGTACACGGGATTGAACACGTACAGTACGTGGCCGACCTTTCGGGTGTGAACTTCATGAGTGGCGTAGGCAGTTCCTATGCCACCATCCAGATCAAGATGGACCCGTGGCACAAGCGGAAAATCACGACCAACCAGGTGGCCGCTATCCTGAAAGAGAAAACGGCGGACATCAGGGATGCAACGTTTATCTTTATGGGTACGCCGACATTGCAGGGCTTCGGCCTGAGCAACGGCGTGGAACTGCAAATGCAGGACCGCACGGGCGGCGACATCAACCGCTTTTTTGAGGTGACGAACCGGTTCCTGGCCGCCATGCGCCGCCGACCGGAGGTGATGATGGCCATGACGACCTTTAACCCCTACTTCCCCCAGAAACAGCTCGAAGCCAATATCCCCAAAATCAAGGAAGCCGGGCTGACGCTCAGTCAGGTCATGTCGACGCTACAGGCTTACGTGGGCAGTATGTACGTCTCAAACTTCAACCTCTACGGCAAGCAGTTCCGCGTCATGGTGCAGGCCGCGCCCGAATACCGCGAGAAACTGGAAGACCTGGAGGGCTATTTCGTGCGCACGGCTTCGGGCGAGATGGCGCCGGTAACGGAGTTTCTGACTATCACGGATGTCACCGCCCCGCAGACACTGAACCGCTTCAACATGTATTCGTCGATGAACGTGACGATCATGCCCAACTTTACCGAAGGCTATGCCACGGGCAACGTCCTGGAGGCCGTCGCGGAAGTGGCACGCGAGGCGCTGCCGGAGAATTTCACTTATGACTACTCCGGCATGACGCGCGAAGAAGTGAAGACCGGCGGACAAACCTACCTGATCTTCGCCCTCTGCCTGATTTTCGTCTACCTGTTGCTGGCCGCCCTTTACGAAAGCTATATCCTGCCGCTGGCCGTGATATGTTCGCTACCGGTCGGACTGGCGGGCGTCTATATCTTCATCTTCGGCGGACTGGCGCTGGGTACGGGTATCGTAAACAACATCTATGTACAGATTTCGCTGATCATGTTGATAGGGATGCTGGCCAAGAATGCGATTCTGATTGTGGAATATGCCGTGCAGCGACGGCATCAGGGGATGAGCGTCGTCGAGGCGGCCGTCAGCGGGGCTGTGGCGCGGTTGCGTCCGATTCTGATGACCTCGTTTGCCCTGATATTCGGGTTGATGCCGCTGGCCTTCGCTACGGGAGCGGGCGCCGTTGGCAACCGCTCCATCGGTATCCCCGCTATCGGCGGCATGTTGATCGGTACGCTGCTGGGCGTGCTGGTGATTCCTTCACTGTTTATTATTTTCCAGACGATACAGGAGAAATTCAGCAAGTCGGGGCTGATTAACACGGCCGGGATGGTGGCAGTCGGCGTGCTGCTCACCGCCGGCATGTCGTCGTGCGGGACGAACCGCTACCGGTCTCCGGCGGTCGATACGGCCGACCTGTACCGCGATACGGCCGGCGACGGCGATACGACAACGATAGCGGACATTCCGTGGGCTTCGTACTTCACCGACGCCGACCTGCAACAGCTGATCGAGGAAGGGGTGCAGGCGAATTTCGACCTGCGGACGGCGTTGCTGCGGATTCAGGAGGCCGAAGCCGGACTGCAGGTAGCCCGCGCCGCCTGCCTTCCCGTGGCCACAGTGACGGGGCAGGTTACACATACGCGGACGAGTGTGCAGGACGGCGTGACCAGGTCGCTGGGCTACGCCGGCAACCAGTACCGGCTGGGCATTGCGGTGCAATGGGAAGTTGACCTGTGGGGCAAACTCAACCGGCAGGCACGCGCACGGTATGCCCAGTACCTGAACAGCTATGAATATAAACGGCTGATACAAACTTCGCTGGTGTCGAACATAGCGGCGTCTTATTACACGCTGATGGCGCTGGACGAGCAGCTGCGCATCTCGCGCGAGACTGTCAGGCTGCTGGAAGAAAGCGCCGCGTCGATGCAGTCGATGATGGATGCCGGCCTGCTGAATGCCGCTGCCGTGGAGCAGAGTCGTGCGCTGCTGTATGCCACGCAGGTCTCGACGCTGAACCTGGAAGTGTCGATACGGAAACTGGAAAACTCGCTCTCGGTTGTGCTCGGCCGCAAACCCGGCGCGATTGTACGGCAAGCGCCGGCCGGCTGGACGGCGCCCGCCACACCGTTACCTTACGGCGTCCCGGCTCAGATGCTGGCACGACGTCCCGACGTGCGTGCGGCGGAATTGCAGTTCCGCACGGCATTCGAGCTGCGTAACGCGGCACAGGCGGCGCTCTATCCCTCCCTCACGCTCAACACGGGAACGATGGCGGGCTACAGCGCTACGGCGCTGACCGACTTCTTCAAACCGGCCAATCTGCTGGCCAACATCATCGGTGGCCTGACACAACCCGTCTTCGCCGGTAATCAGCTGCGTGCACAGGTCAAGATTACGAAGGCGCAGGAAGAGGAAGCGCTGCTCAACTTCGAGAAAACGGTGCTGACAGCCGCCCGCGAGGTGTCGGATGTGATCTACACCTATGAAAAAGCGCTGGAGAAATCCGTCTACCGCACCTCCCAGACGGAATCACTGGAGAAGTCCGTCTATTACACCCGGGAACTGCTCAAGGCCGGCGAAGCAACCTATATCGAGGTCCTCACCGCACAGCAGAACTACCTCACTACCCGGTTAGCTGCCGTCACCGACCAGCTGGAAAAGGCACAGGCGGTGGTTGACCTGTACCGCGCACTGGGAGGAGGCGACTGATGAAGTGATATTCATGTTTGAGGCGCTATTTTTACCCGGTTTGTCCACCAATGCAACGAATGACACGAAAATAAAACGCCGCCGGAACGGAGTTCCCGTTCCGGCGGCGTTGGCTT
>JAITAY010000344.1 GCA_031283915.1 Tannerella sp. | reverse complement strand
CCGGCTATCTCCGAACTTCGCGAACGTCTCTACGCCAAATCTTGAGAAACAGGTCTCGCACGGGAGGATTATGTACTACCTGTATTTTGTCCCTGACAACTTTGTCCATGTGTAAGCGTATGGTATCCGATATTCATTTTATCACTTTATGTATCGGAACCGGATTTGGGGGGATGGCATATCTGTCCAAGCCGGAACCTGCCTTCGGGTCTGAACGCGGCTTCTTTAGATTTTTTGAATCCTTGAATTTTTGAATCTTTGAATTGTAATATTACCTTTGTCCCCGCATGGGACGAATTATAGCGATTGATTACGGACAAAAACGGACAGGTTTGGCGGTGACTGATACATTGCAGTTGATAGCTAACGGATTGACTACTGTGCCAAGCGGCGCGGCGGTGGAATATTTGGTGAACTACGTGTCGGACGAGCCGGTAGACATGTTTGTGGTAGGCTATCCGAAACAGATGAACAATGAGCCGTCGGAGAACCTGACGCATGTGGAAGGTTTTGTGAAACGGTTACACAAGGCGTTGCCGGACATCCCGGTAGCCTACTGCGATGAGCGGTTTACTTCCATCCTGGCTCACCGGGCTATGCTCGACGGCGGACTGAAAAAGTTGAAACGACAGGACAAGGCGCTGGCAGACGAATTGAGTGCGGTTTTCATCCTGCAGACTTATTTGGAAAGTACAAAATATAAGAATACATGATATTACCTATTTATATATACGGTCAGCCCGTGTTGCGGGAAAAGGCTGAGCCGGTAGACGAACATGAGCCTGACCTGAAACAATTGATCGACAACATGTTCGAAACCATGTACAACGCGGACGGGATTGGGTTGGCCGCGCCTCAGATCGGGTGTCCGATCCGGTTGCTGGTAATTGATGCCAACCCGCTGAGCGAAGACTTTCCCGAATGCAGACTTTTCAAGCGGGTGATGATCAATCCGGAAATCATTGAAAAAAGCCGGGAAACCATAGCGCTGGAAGAAGGTTGCCTGAGTTTTCCCGGTATTCACGAAAAAGTAGAGCGTGCCGTCAGTATTCGTGTCTGCTACCGGGATGAAAACGGTGCGTTGAAAGAGGAAGCATGTGATGGCTTTGCCGCCCGCGTAGTACAGCACGAGTGTGAACACCTGGACGGGGAAGTGTTTATCGACAGTATTTCGCCCATCCGCCGTCAATTGAACAGAGGTAAGTTAAACGCAATTATCAAAGGTACCGCCGCGTGTACCTATCGCGTCAAACCCGTGAAAAAATAATGCAGAAAACCGTATTTTTCCTCCTTTTCCAGCTTTGTGCATGGACGCTGACGGCGCAGGTCAATACCGACCGCGTGCTGGCCGTCGGGCGGAATGCGCTGTATTTCGAGGATTACGTACTGTCCATTCAATATTTCAATCAGGTTATCAGGGCAAAACCGTGGCTGGCGGAACCGTATTTCTACCGGGCGGTGGCCAAACTGAATTTGGATGATTTTCAGGGGGCGGAAGATGACTGTTCCCTGTGTCTCGAACGAAATCCGTTCCTGTCGCAGGCCTACTATGCACGCGGCATCGCCCGCCAGAGTCTGGAAAAATACGATGCTGCCATCAGAGACTATCAACGGGGACTGGAGCTTCGTCCCGGCGACCGTTCCATGCTGGCAAACCAGGCGATTGCCTATCTCCAGAAAAAAGACTATACGGATGCGGAAAAAGCGTTCGAGGAACTGATTACGGCCTATCCCAAGCTGTCGCTGGGGTACCTGACACGTGGCGCCATGTATCTCGAAAAGGGGGATACCACCCTCGCCCTGAACGATTACAATAAAGCCATCGAAATCGATCCGTACTATGCACCGTGCTACGGCAACCGGGCGATTATCCTGTATCAGACCAACCGGCTGGAAGAGGCGCTGGCTGACCTGAACGAAGCCATCCGCCTCAACACCCGCGAGGGCGGATACTACATCAACCGGGGGCTGGTACGCTACCAACTGAACGACCTGCGCGGCGCCATGGCCGACTACGACCAGGTGATTTCCATGGACAGCCGGAACCTGATTGCCCGTTTCAACCGGGGACTGTTGCGTTTCCAGGTCGGGGACAACAACCGCGCTATCGAAGATTTCAGCGTCGTCCTCGAAATGGAACCGGATAACTACATGGCATACTACAATCGTGCTCTGCTGAATTTTGAGGTCGGCGACTACCACGCCGCCGTCAGCGACTTGGATGTTGTGCTGAACCAGTATCCGGAATTTCTCCCGGGCTATTACAACCGCTCCGAAGCCAAACGGAAACTGAACGACAACGCCGGCGCCGACCGCGATTATTGGACGGCTTTCGAACTGGAGGAGAAGAAACGGAAAGGCCAGCCGCTAACGGTTTCTTCCGGCCAGTCCGGGACTGCCGCCGTATCCGCCCAACCCTCACCGGATGAACAGGTGGAAGAAGAAAAGACGCGCGAACGTTCCGACCGGGACATCGACAAGTTCAACCGTCTGGTGGTATACGACCGGGAAGAAGAACAGAAACAGCAATATCAGAGCGAAATCCGCGGCCGGGTGCAGGACAGGAACATCCGTATCGACATCGAACCGTCTTTTGTCCTGAGCTATTACGAAAAAAATCTTCCACTGGGGGGGAGCGTACATTATGACAAAATGGTCGAAGCGTTCAATTCGCACATGACTGTCTCATGGAAAATCCTGATCACCAATCAGGAGATTGCGCTGACCGAAGAACAGATCGCCGTTCATTTTGAATCCATCAACGAATATTCCGCTAAAATTGAGCTTGAACCCGACAACGCCGACTATTATTTCGGGCGGGCAATGGACTTCATGCTGGTTCAGGATTTTGCAGAAGCGCTTCGCAATTTTGACAGGGTGATCGAAATCGACCCGTTCTATACGCTGGCTTATTTCAACCGCGCCGTCGTGCGTTACAAGCAAATCGACTACGAACGTTCCCAGCTGACCTACGGCGAACCGAACACTGTCAATATCCAGATCGGAAACGGAAACAAATCCCAGTCTTCGCCGTCAACGGGCTTTCCGTCCAGGGAACCCAGAGAAGAGCGGAAACTGAACGAAAATGAATTTATTATCCGGGACTATAACATGGTCATTCAGCAGAATCCGGGATTTGTCTACTCCTATTACAACCGGGGAAATATCCGTTGTGCGCAACGGGATTACCGGGCGGCGATTCTGGATTACAGCGAAGCAATTCAGCGCTATCCCGAATTTGCCGAGGCATACTTCAACCGTGGCCTGGCACGTCTTTCCACCGGCGACACCAACCGGGGCATTGCCGACCTGAGCAAAGCCGGCGAACTGGGTATCGTGAACGCATACAGCATCATCAAACGCATGACAGTCAATTGAAGGAGAACCTCCTTTTATACTCACAGCCTGTTTTTATGCGCGGACATAAAAATTTCTCTGTTGCGGGAGTCAAAGGATAACAGACGGATTCCCTCAGATTACCATCGGTATACAGGTCTTCCGGATCGTATCCGGTGAAGCGTCCCGGACGGAACAGATTTTCACCTCCACACCATACAGTTCTTTCAGGACAGCTTCCGTAATGATCCGGTTGCAATTTCCTTGCGGGCGAACGGTTCCGTCGTGTACCACCATCACGTCGGCATCGCACATGAACGCATGGTCGGGCGAATGGGTCGCCATCAAGATACCCAGTGAATCATTTTTCAATTCGTTAACTTGACGGATCAGTTTGATTTGATTGCCGTAATCAAGGTTCGACGTCGGTTCGTCCATCATCAGGAAGGCCGGCTGCTGTGCCAGCGCCCGCGCCACAATCACCATCTGTTGCTCGCCGCCGCTCAACCGGGTGAAAATACGGTTTCGCAGATCTGCAATCCTCAACCGTTCCATACAGGCTTCGGCAATCAGCCTGTCCTTTTTTCCGGGCGAGGAAAAGGATTGTAGATGAGCAGTCCGGCCAAACAGTACCACCTCAAATGCGGTGAAAGGGAAAGGCAACGCCCGCGCCTGGGGGACGCAGGCGACGACACGCGCAAACTTGCGGCGGTTCCATGCGCGAATGTTTTTTCCGTCAAGCAGGATTTCCCCCTGCAATGGCGGCAGAATACCGAGCATTGACTTGAACAGAGTCGTTTTCCCGGCGCCGTTCGAGCCAATGATACAGGTTGTGCGGCCAGTGTTCAGTTTGAGGTTGACGTTCCGCAACACTATTCTTCCCTGATAACCCAGTGTCGCATTTCTGATTTCCAGTTTCATGAGACTATTATTTTTATTGTTCCATCTTTCAAAAACAGACAAATCCCGTACCAGTATTTCATGCCGCTGATAATAAACGCTCTATCTGAAACAGAGGGATTGAAAAGTTACATAAATGCAGGAAATCACATGCGATACGACAAAAATGTAGAAATTTACACGACAGTCAAATTTTATGTCCGGAGAAATGCTAGCGCCATTTGTAGCCCGTACAGTCGCCTTTCCCCGTATCCGGCAGAATTTTCACCGTCAGTACCGGTAGAAGCACCTTAAGAGATGATGGATATGCCTATAGCGCTTAAATTCCTCAAGGGTTTTTCCAGTGACTTTTTATATGATTGCTCTTAGGAGCTGTCTGTAAATAAACCATCCCCATTGACGGGAGATGTTTTTTGCCATCCAACGACTGAAAATGCGCGCATACCGGGGTATGTAAGCATTTTCAGGAGGAAGTAT
>JAITAY010000343.1 GCA_031283915.1 Tannerella sp. | reverse complement strand
AATTCCAGTACTTCTTCTCCGATAATGGCTGACAGAAAGGTTTTCGCCGTCCGCTCGTCTTCCATCATGAACTTGAAGACCACATCGTATATTGGATTCGCTATGTACATACCTGTTTTATTTGTTATTATCCGAATACAAAGATACTGTTTTTTCTGTGTATGTCAGTACAGTGCAATGACCGACCCTACGCTTTCGCTCACTATCCGGCTGATGCCGAACGGCACCAGCCCCATCCCGGCAATGGCCGCAATCAGGCAAATCAGTGTCAGACGTTCGTCCCACGTGGCATCCGTCAGTTTCAGGTGTGCGGGGTTTTCCACTTCGCCGTACAGGATTTTCCCGATCAGTCGCAGGATATAGACGGCCGTAATCACGATCGACGTCGTGGCGAGCACAGTCAGTGTACGGTGAAACAGGTCGTTCACCTCAAACGCACCGACAAAAACCGTCATTTCGGCCACAAACCCGCTCAGTCCCGGCAGTCCGAGATTCGCCAGCCCGGCTATCACATAGCCGACCGACAGGAACGGCATGATTTTCATCAACCCGCTCATCTCGCGGATGTCCCGCGTGTGCGTCCGGCCGTATATCATCCCGATAAGCGCGAAGAAAAGCGCCGTCATCAGGCCGTGCGAGAGCATCTGCAACACCGCACCCGTGACAGCCGTCTGCGTCATCATCAGGATGGCGAACAGCACCAGACTGCAATGCGACACCGATGAATAGGCGTTGATATACTTCAAGTCTTTTTGTACGCAGGCCGCCAACGCGCCGTATACCACGCCGACAGTAGTCAGTATCAGGAAAATCCATGCCTGGTCGTGCGCCGCTTCGGGCATCAGGTAGATGGCGACGCGGAAACACCCGTATCCCCCCAGTTTCATCAGCACGCCGGCGTGGAGCATGGAGACAGCCGTCGGCGCAGACGCATGACCGTCGGGACTCCACGTATGGAACGGGAACAAGGCGCCCAGTACGCCGAATCCGACGAATGTCAGCGGGAAGAAGACGTGCTGTATCTCGACGGGCAAATGTGCCTGCGCCAGTTCGGTCAGGTGCATCGTCGTCGCACCCGCACCGGAATAAACACCCAGGATGCCCATCAGTATCAGCGTCGAACCACCCATCAGCATCAGCGTCAGTTTCATCGCGGAATACTCCTTCCTGCCGCTGCCCCAGACACCTATCAGCAGGTACATCGGAATCAGCGCCACCTCGTAGAACAGAAACATGGTGAACAGGTCGAGCGAGATGAAGAAGCCAAACACGCCCTCGCTCAGCAGACAGAACCACAGAAAAAATTCTTTGGTCAACGGTTGCATACGCCATGAAGCGAACGTGCCCGTAAAAACAATGATGGCCGACAGCAGCAGCATGACCACCGAAATCCCGTCCACGCCGACAGCGTACTGGATATGCAGCGGGGCATACCAGACCTGACTGGCGGTAAACAGCATTTCCGCCGTGTCGCTCCCGGCACGCCGGTGGAGGTAAAGGAACACCAGCGTGACGGCCAGCGCCAGCAATGTACTTGCACCTGTGACCATCACCGCGCGAATTTGCTTCATTCCCCGCGCTGTCCACAGCCCCAGCATCATCAGCAGGGGAATCAGTACAAACAAAGACAGAAAGTTTATATTCATATCGTGTATAGTTTCTTATAACAGTTTAACATTATGCCTGAATGATTTTCCATTCGAAGCCGTGGAAACAACTCCGGCGTGCGAAAGGATCGTACCCGGGCGAGTGAAAATGTCACACCCCGGCCGGTGAGAGGATGTCACTCGAGCGGGTGAAAGGGTATCACCCGAGCGGGTGAGGGTGTCACACCCGAGCGGGTGAGAGTGTATCACCCGGGCGAGTGAGAGTGTATCACCCGGGCGGGTGAGAGTGTCACACCCGAGCGGGTGAGAGGATGTCACCCGGGCGAGTGAGAGAGCGTCACCCGGGAGGGCGCCGGTTGACTGCAAATACGGGCGATATACGGTTATTCCTTTCATACGGTCTTTCATAGAAGTAATAAAACCACAATCAAAATCAGTGTTCCACTCAGGAATACGATCGTGTACTGCTGCACGTTTCCGCTTTGCAGTCCCCGGATACGGATACTGACTGTATTCGTCATACGCGCCAGCCCGTCCATAAAGCCGTCGACCACGTGACGGTCGAACCAGGCCAGCGGCGTGGAGATGCAGGCAAAGATAATCCGGTGGGTGACGAACTGGTAGACTTCGTCGATATAGAAGCGTCGATACGCCGCGCGGTACAGGCTCCGGAAGCGCGTGCCCGACCGGCCGTTTGTCTTCCCGTACATCACGGTGGCAAGTCCGATCGCCGCCACCGCCGCGCAAACGCTGACGACTGCTATGACGGCATCCAGATGTATCGCATAAGCTTCGCCGTTGCTGCTGACGAACTTACCGAAAGGTATCCACCCCGCCACGCACGTCAGTGCAGCCAGGATAATCAGTGGCACGGTCATCGTGCGCGGCGCTTCGTGCGGCGTGTGATGACCGGTGTCATACGTCCTGTGCCAGAAAATCCGGAAATACAGGCGAAACATGTAGAACGCCGTCAGCATGGCAATGCCGCTCATCAACACGCCCATCGCCGGACTGAAGCGGAAGCAGGCCGCCAGTATTTCATCCTTCGAAAAGAAACCGCTGAACGGCGGAATCCCCGCTATCGCCAGACAGGCAATCAGGAACGTCACATGCGTTACGGGCAAGTGTTTCCGCAATCCGCCCATATCCTTCATCTCGTTGGAATGGACGGCATGAATGACGGCGCCGGCGCAGAGAAAGAGCAACGCCTTGAAGAAGGCATGTGTAAAAAGGTGGAACAGGGAAGCCATGTATCCCAGTCCGCCCTCGTGCGCATCGGCGGAGGTACACACTCCCAGCGCGACCATCATGAAACCAATCTGCGAGATGGTAGAAAAAGCCAGTACACGCTTGATGTCCGTCTGCGTGCAGGCGACGACGGCGGCAAAAAGCGCCGTAAATGCGCCGATATAGCCGGCCAGATGCAGGACGTCGGGCGCACAGCCGATGTAGAGCGGGAACATCCGCGCAACTAAGTAAACACCCGATACAACCATCGTTGCCGCGTGAATCAGCGCGCTGACGGGCGTCGGGCCTTCCATGGCGTCGGGCAGCCAGATATGCAGCGGGAACATGGCGCTTTTGCCGGCGCCGCCGATGAACATCAGCCCCAGCGCCAGCGGGATCATCACACCGGCTGCCGCCAACGCCTGTGTCTGCGGCGTGAAGGCAAAAGAGCCGGTATAATATCCGTAAATCAGGATGCCGACCAGAAAGCCGAGGTCGGCAAAGCGGGTCACGACGAACGCCTTCTTCGCCGCCGCCACAGCCGTCGCACGGGGATAGTAGAAGCCAATCAACAGGTAGCTCGACACGCCGACCAGTTCCCAGAAAACGTACATCTGGAAAATATTGGTTGCGACCACCAGCCCTGTCATCGACAGGGTGAAGAGCGACAGGAAGGCAAAATAGCGTTGATAACCGCGTTCCCCCTTCATGTAGCCGAGCGAGTAGATGTGCACCATCAGCGAGACAGTAGAAATGACGACGAGCATCATGACCGAAATCGGGTCAAGCAGGATGCCGAAGTCAATGTATAACGACTCCGTAAAAGGCAGCCACGTGATATTGAAAGGCGTGAGCGCAGGGAACGTACCGTCCGCCGTCCGTCCGCCGCCGAAGTAACACGCAGCCGTCACCCACGCCAGCACCGTCACAAGCGCGAGCGAAGCCGTCCCGATAACGCCGGCCGTCCCGGGTTTCATTCGTTTGCCGCCCAGTCCGAGCCAGAGAAACGAACAGAACGGAAGAACCGGTATCAAGATTGTAAAATCCATTGTTTCATCTATTTTTATATCAATACGTTTGTTTCAGTAACTTTTCGATCGTTTCGGCATCATAACCCATCGACAGGGCTTTCTTGAAATCAATCGCCGCCGAAGCCTTTTCATACTGCGCCAGCTTGACCCGCCCGCGCAAGACATACAACTCTGCGGAAGGACTGGGGTCTTCGGCAAAGACTTTGTTCAAATCGGCCATCGCCCGTCCGTTTTTATTCATCAGGTGGTAAAGTTCGGCGCGTTCCTCATAGAGACGCCAATACTCGGGACGTTTGCTGATCAGGTAATTGAAAATGGCTTCGCTGCTGTCATAATTCTTTCGGACTTTCTCCAGCAACGCATACCCCAACCGTCCCTGAATGGTTTCCTTGTTGATGTCAAGGATCCGCTCGAAATCCGCTTCGGCCAGAATAAGATTTTGCATCCCGAAATAGATCAAACCGCGATGAAACAGGGCGTCTTCGTTCAGCGGATTGACCGAAAGCAATACCTGATAATCACTTAAAGCCTTTTCCGTTTCGTTCATCTCGGTATAGAGTTCAGCACGGTTCGAAAGAACCATTTCATTTTTGGGCTGTTGATTCAAGGCAGCCGTATAAGACACCAGCGCATCGTCCAGTTTCCCCTGACGACGTTGAAGAGTGCCCAGGTTCGTAAGCAACGCATAATTATTCCGGTTACCCGGTTCCAGCCGCATCGCAGCTTTCAGACATTCCCCGGCAGCCGGTAAATCATTCTTATCCACATAATCATAACTTTTTTCGATCATCTCCTCATACGTCTGCGCACGAGCATGTTCCCCGACTGCAAACAGGAGTATCCAGAGTATTCCGGATAAAACAAATCTTCTCATATTTTTTCCTGTATACGACGCAAATCTACGAATAAAATGCAAGTGGGCAAAAATAAAAAATAATCCGCCTTGAAATGATGCAGATTTAGTATTTTTATTACCTTTGCACCCGCTAATACAAATTTTAAACGATTCAGATAAAATGGCAACAAAAATCAGATTGCAGAGACACGGGCGGAAAGGATATGCCTTTTACCAGCTCGTTGTCGCAGACAGCAGGGCTCCACGGGATGGAAAGTTTATTGAAAGGATAGGTTCATATAATCCGAACACAAATCCTGCTACAATAGATTTGAACTCCGATAGAGCTTTGTATTGGTTACAGGTGGGCGCACAGCCGACCGACACAGCACGCACGATTCTTTCGCGCGAAGGCGTGTGTTTGAAAAAGCACTTGCTGGAAGGCGTAAAGAAAGGCGCCTTCGACGAAGCCGCCGCTGAAGAGAAGTTTCAGGCATGGCAGACCTCCAAGAAACAGTCTTTACAAGCCGTCAAGGACCAAGACCGTGAGGCGGACAAAGCGGCGAAAAAAGCGCGTTTGGATGCAGAAAAGGAATCTAACAAGGCTAAGGCCGAAGCAGTGGCTCAAAAGAAAGCCGCTCTGGCCGCCAAAGCTGCTGCTGCCGCCGCTACGGAGGAAACGGCGGTGCCTGCGTCCGAAACAGCAGAAACAAACGGATAAGTGTTTTAATGTGTTTAGTGTTTAATTGTTTTTATTGTGACGAAGGGGTGGAGAAGAGATTTTTCATCCCTTCTTTTTGTTGGATTCAATGATTGAGGGCTACCGGTATCTCGTCTCTCACGGGCTACCGATAATTCGTCCCGCAGGACTTTGGCTACCCTTGATAGCCTATACCAGTTTTTGCTCAATAGCCATTTTAACCAGCGCGGCAGTGTTGTGTGCATTTAATTTCAGGATAAGGTTTTTGCGGTAACTCTTTATGGTTTCGTAGCCGAGGTACATCCTGTCGGCTATTTCGCTGTTGGAACATCCGGCAACGATCGGGCGTAAAAGCTCCTGCTTGCGGCGGGAGAGCCTGATTAAATAATTCTCTTGATTTTTCATTAACAAGCACTACTGACCGACTAAAAATTCATTGACAAAAAGGGCGCCCCTTGCAAGTCGCCCTAAAAGTTGTAATTTTGTTGTTACCATACAATAAAAATTACAATCTATGGGCAAAGACAGTCAAAAACATTTAGTCGGTCAGCCGATATTCAAACAAATCATCCAAATGATA
>JAITAY010000306.1 GCA_031283915.1 Tannerella sp. | reverse complement strand
TTCTCCCTCTGATTTTTTGGCATCATCGAAATATTTCCTACTTTTGCTTTGTTTCTAAAAAATAAAAAACAAATATGGCAGATATAAAAAGGTTATACCGTTCGAATGAAGACAAGATGATTGGCGGCGTATGCGCCGGAATTGCAGAGTATTTCGAGTTAGATCCCACGTTGGTACGCATCGGATACGTCCTGTTATGCGTATTCACCGCCTTCACCGGCGTAGCAGCCTACCTGATTTTATGGATTGTGGTTCCTCCAAAGAAAAACTTGTATCCATGAGCTTTCAGATCGTTTCGTCTTTTCAACCTACGGGAGACCAGCCGGAAGCCATCCAGGCGTTGACGGAGGGAATCCAGAACGGCGTGTCTTTCCAGACCCTGTTGGGCGTGACCGGCTCAGGGAAGACGTTTACCGTTGCCAACGTGATTGAAAAGGTGCAGAAACCGACGCTGATCCTGAGCCATAATAAAACGCTGGCCGCCCAACTGTACAGTGAATTTAAAGGTTTTTTCCCGAACAACGCGGTAGAATATTTTGTTTCCTATTATGATTACTATCAGCCGGAAGCCTACCTGCCGGTAACGGACACGTATATTGAGAAAGACCTGTCCATCAATGCGGAGATAGACAAATTGCGTCTGCGGGCGACGGCTTCGCTGCTCTCCGGCCGGCGCGACGTGATTGTCGTATCATCCGTTTCCTGCCTCTATGGAATGGCCGACCCACGCGCGTTTGCGGAGAAAGTGGTCTTTCTCAAAAAGGGACTGAAAATTTCTCGCGACAAGATGCTCCGGAAGTTTGTTGACGCCCTGTACGAGAACAACAAGGTCGATTTTCATAGCGGCAGTTTTCGGGTCAACGGCGACACGGTCGATATTTTCCCCTCAATTGAAAGTTACGACGGCATCGCTTACCGTATTGAGTTCTGGGGCGATGAGATCGAACGGATCGCTTCGTTCAATCCCGTGAGCGGAGAAGAATACGACGAGCAGTCGGAATTGAACATTTATCCAACCAATCTTTTTGTCACTTCGCTGGAACGTGTCCATACGGCCACTCGGGACATCAGACTTGATTTGGGTCGTCAGGTCGAATATCTCCAGAGCACAGGCAAAAGAGTTGAAGCCAAACGGCTGGAAGAACGGGTGACGTTCGATCTGGAAATGATTCAGGAAGTGGGGCATTGTTCGGGCATTGAGAATTATTCCCGTTATTTTGACGGGCGACAGGCCGGGGAACGGCCGTTCTGTCTGCTGGATTATTTTCCGAAAGATTTTCTGCTGGTGATAGACGAAAGTCATGCGACCATACCGCAAATCCGGGCGATGTACGGGGGCGATCATTCCCGCAAGGAAACGCTGATTGAATACGGATTCCGCTTACCGGCCGCGCGAGACAATCGCCCGCTGACGTTCGACGAGTTCGAATCGCTGACGCCGAAGACCATCTACGTGAGCGCGACGCCGGCCGAATATGAATTGATGAAAAGCGAAGGCCTTGTGATCGACCAGGTGATTCGTCCGACGGGGCTGCTGGATCCGCCCATCGAAGTGCGTCCGAGCATGAACCAGATCGACGATTTGATGGAGGAAATCAGGCAGCGGACACTTGTGGAGGAACGTGTGCTGGTGACGACGCTGACCAAGCGCATGGCGGAGGAATTGACGACTTATCTGGAACGGATGGGCATCCGGTGTAATTACATCCACAGTGATGTGGAAACGCTGGAGCGTGTCCGAATCATGGACGACTTGCGGAAAGGGCTGTTCGATGTGCTGATAGGAGTCAATTTGCTGCGTGAAGGACTGGATTTGCCGGAAGTGTCGCTGGTGGCGATTCTGGACGCCGACAAGGAAGGATTTCTCCGGTCGCGCCGTTCGCTGACGCAGACGGCCGGTCGGGCAGCCCGCAACGTGAACGGTAAAGTGATCTTCTATGCGGATAAGATTACGGAGAGCATGCAACTCACGACCGACGAGACGAACCGCCGCCGGGAAAAACAACTGGCGTATAACGAGAAGCACGGCATCACGCCGAAGCAGATCGTCAAGAACACCGTCTCGTTGCTGGGCGAAAAGGAACCAAGGACAGCCGAAAGCCGTTATGCGTACACGGAGTCCAAACCGACGCAGGTAGCCGAGCCGGTGATACAGTACATGAACCGGGCGCAGTTGGAGAAGGCCATCGAGCAGACAAAACAGCAGATGCTGGATGCCGCAAAAAGACTGGAGTTTCTGGAAGCAGCGCAATACCGGGACGAAATGTTCAAGTTACAGGATCTGTTGGAAAAGAAGCAATGAACCATGCGAAAAAGAAATGTGTTATTTTTTCTGTTGTGGCTGTGCTGGGTTGGTGACGGTAAGGGGCAAGTCCAGCCATCCGTGCATTACACAAAGGAAGACCGCGCCGTATTTGACCGTTACGTCCAGGCGATGAAAACGAAACAGGCGCTTCCGCTGGGGGAATTAATCACGGAAACAGCGCAGTTCTTTCTGGGGACGCCCTACGCGGCTTCCACGCTGGAGAAAGAGCCGGAACAACTGGTCGTCAATCTGCGCGAAATGGACTGCACCACTTTGGTGGAAACGTGCGTAGCGCTGGCGCATACGATGAAATCCGGGAAACCGTCCTTTGAAACGTATTGCCACCACTTGCAGCAGTTACGCTATCGCGATGGCAGGATTCGCGATTATACCGACCGGCTGCATTATTTTTCCGACTGGATATATGAAAACGAGCGGAAAGGACTGGTCCGGGACATGACCCGACAGATCGGTGGCAAGCCCCACCGCATAAGCGTTTCCTATATGTCGGCGCACCCGGAAAGTTACCGTCAGTTGAAGTCGCATCCCCATTGGGTGGAGATCATCCGCAAAAAAGAAAAGGAAATCTCCGCTCGCGAGGAATATTCTATGATTCCCGAAGTATCCGTCACCGCCTGCAGCGACAAGATGAAAAACGGGGATATCGTATGTTTTGTAACCCGAATCGAAGGGTTAGACATCTCACATCTCGGATTCATTTACTGGAAAGGAAATGTGCCGGGCTTTATACATGCTTCTTCGTCGGCAAAAAAAGTGATGGAGGAATCACGTTCTCTGACGCAGTATGTAAAAGCTATCCGGACGAACATCGGACTGATGATTGTACGTTCGGAATAGCGGATAAAAAAACAAATGCTTTTTTGTATATTTGTTGAGAATATTCTATGTTTGTGCTCAACAAGAACTATGTTTTATAACAGATCGTGGTAGCAGAAAAGAAAGAAATCGATATTTCAGGCAGTTTATGGGAAGTTTGGAGAGTCCTGACAGAGCAGGAACGGGAAATCCTTCGTGCCAAGTCTGTCATTCAGCAATTCAGGCGGAATGAGATGATTTACTGTGAAGGCGACGAACCGGAGTCTATGATGTGTTTGCTCAAGGGGAAAGTCAGAATCTTCAAAAAAGGAGTGGGCGGGCGAAGTCAGATCATCCGCATGATCAAACCTGTCCAGTACTTTGCTTATCGCGCGTATTTTGCCCGGGAAAAATACCTGACGGCAGCCTCTGCTTTCGAGGCATCCACCGTGTGTATCATTCCGATGACGGTGGTCGAATCGCTGATCCGCGCCAATTCCAATCTGGCCATGTTTTTCATCCGCCAGCTTTCGACCGATCTGGGTATTGCAGACGAGCGTACCGTCAACCTGACCCAGAAACATATCCGCGGCCGGCTGGCGGAATCGCTCCTGTTCCTCCAGGAATGTTACGGCATGGAAGAAGACGGAGCAACCCTCAGCATTTATCTCTCACGTGAAGACCTGGCCAATCTTTCCAACATGACGACGTCCAATGCCATCCGTACGCTGTCCACATTTGTTTCCGAACATATCATCGCGCTGGACGGTCGGAAGGTGAAAATCATCGACGAAGAACGTCTTCGCAAGGTTAGTCTGCTGGGATAACCGGCCAGCCGGGTGATGATGCGATGACTGCACTCCATGCTGATTTTATCAACTCATGTTACAAAGTTAATGTTCCCTTGATAAATGTGCGTAACATGAGTTATTCATTAACTTTGTCCTCCGTAATTTCGAAAAAAGAAAGGAACATGCATATGACGAGAAAGGAAAGGAAAAAGGAAACAGTCCGTAACCCGTTCAGATGGAGGCAACCATGAGAAAAACTTTTTGCAGATGGCTGTTGAACCTGCTGGGATGGAAACTCGGCCCTTCGGGAGAAAACATTCCCAAATGCGTGGTATGTCTGGCGCCGCACACCAGCAATTTCGATTTCTTGGTAGGACAGTTGTTCAGCGCGGCAATCGGACGACAAGCGAGCTTCCTGATCAAAAAGGAATGGTTTTTTCCCCCGCTGGGATTTCTGTTCAAGATATTGGGAGGCATTCCCGTCAACCGCAGGAAAAATACGTCCAAAACCGAACAGTTGGCAAAGGAATTTAAACGGCGGAAATCGTTCTGGTTGGTGGTTACGCCCGAAGGTACGCGGCAGAAAGTAAACGAATGGAAACGGGGGTTCTATTACATCGCCCTCAAGGCGCAGGTGCCCATCCAGATGGCATACATCGACTACGGACGAAAAGAGCTGGGCATCGGTACAACGTTTTACCCGACCGGCAATGCCGACGCCGACATCCGAACCATCCGCTCCTATTATAAAGGAATGAAGGGACGGCATCGGGATCGTTTCGGCGAACTGTGACGCAAATCCATGATGCAAAGATGAAAGAAGGCGGTCTGCGTATCAGTATCATCCAGACAGACGTAGCGTGGGAAGACCGCGCCGCCAATCTGGCGCATTATGGAGCGTTGCTTCACCGGCTCGACGGTCAGACCGACTTGGCTGTTTTACCGGAACTCTTCACCACCGGTTCCATACGTGATCCGAAACTGGCAGAAGATCTTGTGAACGGTGAGACGGTCGTCTCACTGAAGAAGTGGGCAAAAGAATACCGGACGGCCATTGCAGGCAGTTTCATGGCTACGGAAGACGGGAAATGCTATAACCGTGCATTTTTCGTCACACCCGAAGGCGACCTCTTTTATGCCGACAAGCGTCACCTCTTCCGCATGGGAGGCGAAGACCTCTGCCTCGACGCCGGCACAAAACGCTTGATTGTCTCCTGTCGCGGATGGAACATCTGTCTACTGGTGTGTTATGACCTGCGTTTCCCGGTCTGGAGCCGCAACGTCGCAAACGCATACGACCTGCTTCTCTATTCCGCCAACTGGCCTTCCGCACGCAAGGATGCGTGGCAGATACTGCTCCCCGCCAGAGCGCTGGAAAACCAGGCGTATGTATGCGGCGTCAACCGCACCGGGATCGACGGCCGGGGATTCGCCTATCATGGCGGTTCGGTCATCTATTCGCCTCGGGGCGAGAAACTGGCAGACGCCGGTGAGGCAGGAGAAATACTCCTCACCTGCACGTTGGAAAAAGCCAGCCTCGAATCGCTACGAGCCAAATTTCCCGTATGGAAAGACGCGGACAGATTCGAGATTTTATAAAGAATCCGACGTCTATATCTCAAGATTTATACGTACGTTTGTAAGCTCAAAGAAGACATTTTTTTTATTTAATATAGATAGCGCATGAAAAAGTTTATACTGTTATTAAGCCTGTTTCCCTGGCTGTTATCGGCACAGATTTCGGAAAACAGGATAAGGAAAGCATCCATACAATGGATGGATAAGCCGTCAGTGACGAACGGAGTAGTCCTGCGAACGGAAACTGTTGACAATCTGCCCGATTCCACGTATACCTATTATGACGGAGAATTGCACAGAAAAGTAAGCATCAAATATAACGAAGACGGTTGGGTTGTACTGGAAGACGGTTATACGGATTTCGACTACGACGGACTCGTGGACGAAGATCTCAAGGTAGAATATACATATACCCGCGAAGACGGATTCATCGTACAGGACGGCATTTCCTGGCTGAAGTTTTTCAACGACGGGGTATGGCATACTTATGCCAGGGTGGTCACCCGCTATAATGCAAACGGCCGGCCGGTCAGAGCATGTTCGTACTTTTCTCTTGGCAACGGAGAATGGGAATTACATGAAATAGCGGCCACCGTCGAATACAACGAAAAAGGCAATCCTGTGGTGGTCATGGATTCCATCCCGTTCGGAAACGAACTGTCAGCGATAGGACGCCATGAATTATATTATGACAACTTTGACCGGATAGCCGGATATACCCTCTTTAGAAGCGGTGAAACGGAGGGCGAATGGCTCCCGCGTGAAAAGGTCGAAATCACGTACGACGGCGTACGCAAGCGTACCGACACCCATTTCAACCCTGTCGAAAATGACGGCTGGGCAATTGACCATCTGGTTGAAACTCTCTATGACGAACGGGAAAACATCATTGCCGAAACGGGGAAAGAACCAGACGGAGACGGAAAATATACAATCCTATGGTCGGACACATACCGCCATGTCTATCTGTCGGACGGAGCTACGTCGGCGATCCGTCCCGAACGGAGTTGTTCGTCGGTCGTCTATCCCAATCCCTCGACGAATTATGTGACGATTTCGTTGCAGGATGCCGATCCTGCCGTTGTTACGATTGTCGATATGTCGGGCAGGGTCGTCCGCCGGCAGACGGTCGAGCATCAAGCAACTATCGCGGTTTATTCCCTTCCCGGGGGCTTCTATTTGCTTAAAGTGAAAACGGCAAAAGGAACGGACGTGCATAAACTGGTCATAAAATAAGTCTGCTCAACCGAAGATACGGAGTCCGGGTGCAAGGATTCATTTTCCCCTGCACCCTGTGTCGTCAAATGAAGGCTTTTCAGTTTTCAGTCTTGGAAACAGGGCACATGGGGAGATGACAGGGTGGCCGCCGAACGGCTGTCACAGCCGTCCTCCCTGTTCATCATCAATGATCAACACCGCGTCCGTTTTTATGCGCCGTTCGGCGCGTCCCATGTAGCCTTCCGATTCATTCTGCTCGCCGGTGAGAAAAAAAGGAAACAGGCCGGCTTTGCTCACGCGGCGGAACCCGACAAAAACGTTTTTTTCTCATGAAAGGGAAGGATCCGGAAGTTCAAAGTCCGGATTCATTCTTCGCTGCCTGAACGAAGGATTTCCTGAATTTTGTCCCTCTCGAAACCCGTAATCATTTGTATCTGCTCCAATGAAAAGCCGTTGCGCTTGCAGTTGTGAACAACGCCGGTTAAACTTTCCGCTCTACCTTTTGCTTCACCTACTGCCCTGCCTTCTTCTCTGCCTTCCGCTCTGCCTCTTGCTTCGCCCTCCGCCAGGCTTGCCGCCAGAAAAGCCCTTTCGGTGTATATGACGTCCCAGCACTTCTCGTAGGCAAACAGTTCGGCTTCCGTGAAGGCGCCCTCCTCACACATGTCCAGCGCTTGGCGGATCTCTTCGCTCTCCTTCAAATC
>JAITAY010000039.1 GCA_031283915.1 Tannerella sp. | reverse complement strand
CGCTCTCAACGGCATCACAAATGTACATTTCCTTGCAGGCGACATGAAAGAACTGCTGACCGCCGATTTCATTGAGGCGCAGGGCCGGCCGGACGTCCTGATCACTGACCCGCCACGCGCCGGTATGCATGGGGATGTGATCAAAACCATTCTCCTTGCCGCTCCCCGGCGCATCGTGTACGTAAGTTGCAACCCGGCCACACAGGCGCGCGACCTCCATCTGCTGGATGCAGACTACCGCATCATCAGAGTACAGCCCGTTGACATGTTTCCGCATACCCATCATGTGGAAAATATCGCCCTGCTGGAACGGAAACTTCCCAGGTGACAGAATATAACGCATGAAAGTCCCCGTGGGACGAAATATCGGTAGCAAGCATCTCCGCGACGCTTCAAAAATCCCCTCACGGGGCTTGTCGGGTTCCCCTTTGATACCGATATTTCGTTTGCTGCCGATACCCTATATCGGAGTACACAGAGATTTTTTCCTCTGTGTGCTTCGTGTCTCTGTGTTTTTATGCAGTTCCTGCGTGTAGTTCCCGGAGGTTGTACTTCGGTTAAAAGACGAATAGCGCTTCAAAAAAAGATTTAGCCCTTTTTTCATACATCCGATTTTTTCCGTACTTTTGTTTCGTCTGAATTGAATACTGGACACTCAAATACGATCCATTCTTTTTTTTGAAACTAAGGAAGAAATATGAAAATAACAATTATTGGCGCCGGAAACATGGGTGGCGCTATTGCGTGCGGACTGGCAAAAGGCTCCAGGGTGAATCCCTGTGACATAACCTGTTCCGACCGTTCCAGCGCGGCGCTGGAAAAAGTGAGCGGAAAGCATCCGGCGATCCGTACGACATCGGATAACAGGGAGGCTGTCAGAGAGGCGGATATGGTAGTGATTGCCGTAAAACCGTGGCTGACGGGAGATGTGCTGCACGAAATCAAGCCCGGGCTGGATTACCGTCGTCAAATCGTCGTTTCGATCGTGGCAGGCGTCACCTTTGAACAGTTAACGAGCTTTCTCGATAGAGAGCAGGAGGAACCGCCGGCGCTTTTTCGGCTGATTCCAAACACGGCCGTCAGCGTGCAAAACAGCATGACTTTTATTTCGGCACAGGGGGCTTCACAGGAACAGATCGATGCCGTGGTGTCGATTTTCAACGAACTGGGCGCGACCATGCTCGTCGAAGAACGGCTGATGGCGGCAGGTACGGCGCTGGCATCGTGTGGCATTGCGTATGCCTTCCGTTACATCCGGGCGGCCATGGAAGGCGGCGTGGAACTCGGATTTTATCCGGAGCAGGCCAAGGACATTGTTCTGCAAACCTTAAAAGGGGCTGTAGCCTTGCTGCAGGCCAGCGGCGCCCATCCGGAAGCGGAAATCGACAAAGTCTCTACACCCGGTGGAATTACCATCAAGGGACTGAACGAAATGGAACAGGCCGGATTTACCTCTGCCGTCGTCCGGGGGTTGAAAGCAAGCTGCAAATAATGAGGGTAAACAGCGTGAATGGAAACAAAAGACCCTATTCATGTTTTCTGGGCGGCGGTATTCAATTTTGTCGCCTTTTTCACCGCCAAATACATCCGGCGATTTCGGCATTACCCACAGGTATCTCATAGCACCTAAAAAATGATTTAGTCCATAAATCAGGGCCAAGGAGCTGTCTATCTACTGTTATAATTTGATTGTATGTACATTCACGGATTTGTATATAACCGGTTTTCAGTAGTTTTTACCCGTAGCGGGTGAAGAATGGGGCTCGAACCCACGACCCTTGGAACCACAATCCAATGCTCTGACCAACTGAGCTATCCTCACCATCTATGTCAAAAACGATGCAAAGATAACGCTTTTTTTTATTCCCGCAAGTACTGCCCGCAAAATCGATCTCTGCATTTCGTCGTATCGCTCTCCTGCTGTCACGCTTGCTTTTTGACCGACCAGCCGAAGTGTCCGATTAATTCGCCCAGGCCGTAATAATTACCGTGTACGTAGGTCAGCAGTCCGGCGCGTTGCATGTCGAAGGCGCCGCTTTGAGGGTTGAGGTATTTTTCATCCGCTTTCACGTTCACTACTTCGGAGACAAACATGTCATGACTGCCCAACGCCAGCACTTCCTTGACGCGACACTCGATACACAGCGGCGATTCCTCAATCAGTGGCGCACGGACGACGGATGCGCGTCCCGGTGTCAGATGCATTTCCTCAAATTTGCGGTGATCCTTTCCGGATACGACGCCGCACCAGTCTGTCGCATAGGCCATCTCTGCGGTGGTAAGGTTAATCACGTATTCCATCTCTTTCCTCAGCATGGGATACGAATGCCGCTCCGGACGCACCGAAATGTAACACATGGGCGGATTGGAGCAGATCGTCCCCACCCAACTTACAGTCAGTATATTGTACTCAGACGGCTCACTGCCGCAACTGACCATCACCGCCGGCAGAGGATAGATCATCGTCCCCGGTTTCCAGTCCTTTTTCATCGTTCGCTATTTATTTAATCCATATGTCTTCCTTGCTGACTTTCCGCTCGCAATAGTAACATTTCAGCGTCACTTTCTCGCGATCGATCACTTCAAAACGCGACTGCATCGGCTCGTTGTTGGAGATGCATTTGGGATTGTTGCACTTCACGATCCCCACCAGCTCGCTCGGCAGGCTGACACGTTTCTTTTCTACTACCTCGTAGTCGCGAATCACGTTCAACACCACGTTGGGCGCCACCAGCGCTATCCGGTTGATCTCATCCTCCACGAAAAACTTGTCGGCAATCTTGATCATTCCCTTATAACCCATCTTCTTGCTTTGCAGATTATTTCCGATGGTGATGGGGTCGTTCATCTTTTCCAGTTCGAGCAGCGAGGCAACCTTGAACAAATGTTCGGGCGGGATATGGTCAATGGCCGTCCCGTTCTCCAGCGCCGCCACCTGTAACGCTTTTTTCTTTTCTTCAGACATAGACTACAGAATTAGTTCATTTGCATATATGGAATTTTTTCGCGCTGGAAGCTGTGCTAATCGACTTCCAGCCCCAGCACGTCACACAGAATCGCTTCGCGGGTGAACAATCCGTTGCGCGCCTGTTCGAAGTAGTAGGCTTTCGGGTTGTCATCCACATCGCAGGCAATCTCGTTCACGCGCGGCAGAGGATGCAGCACGCGAAGGTTCGGACGGCTGTTGGCCAGCATCTTGTCGTGTAGAATATAAACGTTCTTTACCCGCTCGTATTCGACCAGATCGGTGAATCGTTCACGCTGTACACGTGTCACGTAGAGGATGTCCGTCCGGTTGATAATGTCTTCCGTAAAGGCGACATGTTCCTCGTAGCGAATGCCCCGCAATTTGCAGAAACGTTTCTGTTCGTCGGGTGTCCGCAGTTCTTCCGGCGCGATGAAATGAAACGTCGGGTTGAAATGCGACAGGCCGACAATGAGCGAATGAACCGTCCGTCCGTATTTTAAATCGCCGACCATCGTGATGGTCAAGTTTTCCAGCGTCCCCTGCGTTTTGCGAATGGAGTAGAGATCAAGCAGTGTCTGCGAAGGATGCTGGTTGGCGCCGTCGCCGGCGTTGACAATGGGAACGGATGAGATTTCCGCCGCATAACGCGCCGCACCTTCCAGATGATGACGCATGATGATTACATCTGCATAATTGCTGATCATCCGGATGGTATCCTTCAGCGTCTCACCCTTGGAAGAACTCGTCGTGGAGGCATCCTGAAAGCCGATCACACGTCCTCCCAGCCGGTTGACAGCTGTTTCAAAACTCAATCGCGTACGCGTGGAAGGTTCAAAAAAGAGTGTCGCCACCACTTTCCCCTCCAGTATCTTTCGATTCGGACGGGCTTCGAATCCGGCCGTATGCTCCAAAATACGCAGGATATCCCCCCGGGTACACTGATCTATTGAAACTAAACTGTTACATAACATGGCATGTTCCTTTTTTTCATGCGCAAATATACAAAAAAACAGAGACAGGGACTCCATTTTTACACCGGTGGGAATATCCGCAACTGTTCGAGAAGTCCCGTCAGGGACGAAATATGGGTAGCCCTTTTTGAAGCATTGCGGAGCTGTCTACCGAATATTTTGTCCCGGAGGGTAGGGTGTTCAAAGTCATCCGACCGATTTTCAGGCAGACAATAATTTGCTACACATAACAGTTCTATTTACAGATATACTGCACGCGGTATCATTCTATGCATAAAGAGGTAGTTAGTAGCTAGTAGTTAGTAGTAAGTAGAGGGCGGTTGGCAGGCAAGCGGCCGTTGGAGGGAAAGGCGTAAACGTGAGGGTTTGAGCGGACAGCTTCGTCGTATCACAGAACTGCCGGCTACTATTCTACCAGCTACTAACTA
>JAITAY010000037.1 GCA_031283915.1 Tannerella sp. | reverse complement strand
TTTTTTGCCATCCAACGACTGAAAATGCGCGCATACCGGGGTATGTAAGCATTTTCAGGAGGAAGTAGGGTGAAAAACAGACCCGTAAATGGGTGGTTTATTTTCAGACAGCTCCTTAGCCCAATTCCCCCGATTGCCGTTGGCTTTAGCCAATGGAGCCGGAGCTGGCGGCGAGTATCCCCAAATATGATCGATTTACAATTTACTACATACAACAAATTACATTATTATATACTGCATGCGGTATAGTTTTATGCAAAAACAAACAGGTAGTTAGTAGCCAGTAATTTGATTTTAAGGTATGGGAAAAATGCCTTTCCGCACAGGACAATGTCTTCCCGAACGCGGAAAAGCCTTCTTTAAAATGTGGGTGTTGCATTACATCTTCGATATCATCCGTTCGATCGCCTGTTGCATCCCATCAATTTCGGCCAACCCCTTCAGCCGTCCGTAAAGGGGATAGCCCGGATTGGCCGTCCGCGAAAAGTCGTCCAGTATGCGGATGCCGTGGTCGGGACGGAACGGCATCCGTGCATCTTTACGTCCGGCGCGGATGCGTGTGGCCTGCTCTTCCAGCAAAATCCGGATAATGGCGAACATATCGACACTTCCCGTCAGGTGGTCGGATTCGCAAAAACTGCGGCAGGGCAAGGCTACCGTGTTACGTAGATGTACAAAGTGTATCCGCGGAGCCAGGGCGTGTGCCATTGCCGACAGGTCGTTATCCGGACGTGTGGACAGTGAACCGGTACAAAAGGTGACGCCATTGGCCGGCGAATCATACTGCGCCATGATATGCCGGAAATCATCCAGCGTACTCGCAATGCGCGGCAATCCCAACAGGGGAAACGGCGGGTCATCGGCGTGGATGCAAAGATGGACGCCGGCTTCTTCGGCTGCCGGAACGACGTCTTGCAGAAAGCTGGCCAGATGTTCCCGCAAGACCTCCGGTCCGATGTGCCTGTAGGTATCCAGACGGTTGAGGAACTGCCGCCTGTAATCGCCGCCCTCGCCCGTGGTTCCGTGAATGAAGGCCTGCGTGACGACAATGATGTTGTGCGCCAACTCCTCCTGTTGCGCGGCGGTCATGCGGCGGGCAATCTCCTGCGCCTTCCGGCGGACAGCAGGGTCGTAATCGTCTGCCGCATCTTTGCGCCGGAGGATGTGGATGTCGAAAGCGGCAAACGTCGGATAATCGAACCGCATCGACTCGCCGCCCCGCTCGTTCAGGTAGTGCAGGTCGGTACGCGCCCAGTCGAGTACGGGCATGAAATTATAACACACCGTGTCAATCCCGCATTTACCCAGGTTATGCAGCGACTGACGGTAGTTTGCTGTCAAACGCGGGTAGTCTGCCGAATGAATCTTGATGCCTTCGGCCACGGGAAGGCTTTCGACTACGCTCCAGTGCATCCCGTGGGAGGCGATTTCGGCCTGGAGGTCACGAATCTCGTCCATCGGCCAGACTTCGCCGGCCGGGATGTGATGCAACGCCGTGACGACGCCCTCCATCCCCATTTGTCGCAAACAGGCCAGCGATACGGAATCGCCCTGCCCGAACCATCGCCAGGTTTTTTCCAGCGCCATCGCTCAAACGCCGCTAAATGAACTGAACCCGCCGTCTACCGGAATGATGGCGCCGGTGATAAAACCGGCCTGTTCGGAACAGAGGAAATGCACCAGCCCGTTCAGTTCCGTGATGTCGCCGAAGCGTTTCATGGGCGTACGCGCCAGTATTTTCCGGCTCCGTTCCGTATACGTACCGTCGGGATGGATGAGCACGGCGCGGTTCTGGTTGCCGATGAAAAAGCCGGGCGCCAGCGCGTTCACGCGGATCCGTTCGCTGAACTTCAACGCCATTTCCATGGCCAGCCATTGGGTGAAAATGCTTACGCCGTTTTTCGCTACCGAATAGCCGGGCACCCGCGTGATGGCCGAATAACAGGCCATGGAGGCAATGTTGAGGATACTGCCTTCGCCTTTCTGCGCCATGGCCTTGCCGAATACGAGGCAGGGATAGACGGTGCCGTTCAGATTCAAGTCCGTCACACGGTTGAAGTCTTCGATTTTCATCTCAAACACGCTCTGGTCTTCCGCCAGCGTCGCCCCCGGCAGGTTGCCGCCTGCCGCCTTAATCAGGATGTCGACGCCGCCCCACGTCGTCAGCACCTGTTCACGGGCAGCCTCCAGGCTGCCCATGTCCAGTACGTTACAGGGAATGCCCGTCACCCGGCCGAACGGTTCCAGCTCTCCCACTCTTTTCTCCAGCGCCTCCTGTGCAATGTCGAGGATGGCAACCTTTACACCGTTTTCCACCAGGCTTTTCGAAATGCTTCCGCCCAGTACGCCACCGCCGCCGGTCACAACGGCTACTTTCCCTCTCAAGTCCAGATTCATCATTTCAACCTGTATTTTTCATATTCTCCGGCAATGTTCGCCTGCCTGACGTCGCCCGCATGGACGAGTACACGGTAGCGAAGCGTTATTTTTTCTCCCTTCTTCAGACGGGTAGCCTGGTCGTCCGCAGGCCAGTACATGGGGGTGGGGGAGATGAAGCCATAGTCGCGCGTGAACCAGGGTGATGGAAACCACGGATTGGAAGGATGTTGCAGGATGGCGATGCCTTCGACGCCGGTCTTTCGCGCGCCATAGCAGTCTATCCAGGGAGAGGCCGTGCCGAACGTGGCTTTTTCGCCTGCCAGCCCTTCGGCGTTCACCATCGTTCCGCCCTGTTCGACCGACAAGTCCGGATCGATACGCGCACAGAACAGCGAATGATTCGTTTTCAGAATGGTTACGTCCGTCAACATTTCCATTTCGATGTCGAAATCCAGTTGATAGAAGGTGGCGGAAGGCGCCGTGATGGTGATTTTCCGCCGGTCGAGGACAGGCGCTTCCGCATCGGGACGCTTCCAGATACATTCGTCTTCGATCACGGCGCGTTCGCCCCCGGTTTCTGTGATGCGGGCGCCGACGGAGATGATACGTCCCCGTTCCAGTCCTTCCTGCCAGTAGTTACCGCCATTCACACGGTCGCATCCGAAAAAGAGCGACGTGTGATGCGGAAAGATCCCGTTGCGCATCGACGTCACACTGCCGCCCGACACCGGCCCGTTGACCGGAAAAAAGAACGGATACTTCTCGTCTTCCTGAAAATGGTAACTTGTAAAAAATTTGTCGCCGATGGTCACGTCAATCCGGTTACCTGTCCTGACGGCCGAAACCGCCGGATTTTCGGCTTTCAACATGCCGCAACTGCATATAAGCAGCGCCATAAAAATACTTTTTCTCATAGATTCCTTTTTTAATTTAGTTATAAGCATCGTTTTTGATATTCGGAGATTTTTTTCCTTACTAAGGAGCTGTCTGAAAATAAACCACCCCTTTACGGGTCTGTTTTTCACCATACTTCATCCTGAAAATGCTTACATACCCCGGTATGCGCGCATTTTCAGTCGTTGGATGGCAAAAAACAGCTCCCGTAAACTGGGATGGTTTATTTACAGACAGCTCCTTAGTTCCATTCTTCTTTTTGCCGCCGGTTTTAACTGACGGAGAACAAAAGGAGAAGAAAAGGAGCGGGAAACAAGAAGGGAGAAAGGGAAGGGAGAGGGAAAAGGAGAGGGGAGAGAGAAGGGAGGATAAAAGGTCATTATCCGGTTCATCAAGCAATAAGCATCTGTTTTGTACGTTAATTGGGCAGTTAATGTTATGATGAGACAACGAAATATAGGAATATATTTGCTGGGATGCATGGTATTTGGTTTGTTTTTCGCATGTAAGACGCCGAAATTGAGTCAGGCGGAAGAGAAACAGCGTCTGGGCGAATATTATGGTGCAGCCGAGATCTATCGCAAGTTATATACGAAGTCGAAACCGGATCAGAAGGAGTTGCGTGCCTATATTGCGTACCGGATGGGAGACTGTAACCGGATGATCGGTAACATTCCGCGGGCTGTCAGCGCCTATCAAAACGCCTGGCGGTACGAGTATCCGGACAGTACGTTGCTGTTGCGCCTGGGACAGGTATACCATCGGAGCGGCCGTTATCTCGAAGCCTATCGCTATTACGGGGTGTATCTGTACCTCAATCCCCGGAGTCAGCTTGCCGCCAATGCCAGGCAAGGTTGCCGGATGTCGGACAAGTGGCTGGAAAATCCGACCCTGCATCAAGTCAGCCGGATGGAAATTTTCAATTCGAGACGGAGCGAATTTACGCCCATGCTCTATGGCGAGAAGTACGGCCAGTTATATTTCTGTTCGACCCGGGGCATGGTCCACAAAGATTCCGTCAACAGCATCACCGGGCTGAAAAACAATGCTTTTTTTGTTTCAAAAAAAAATGAAAACGGTGCGTGGCAGAAGCCCGAGCAAGTGACCGACGCCGTTGCCAGCGAATATGATCAGGGGACGCCCTCGTTTTCGAAAGACGGCAATACGATGTATTATACCTATTGCGGAGAAGACGCGACCGAACCGCGGACGGCGGAAATATACGTATCCACGCGTAGCGGCGCTTCATGGGGGAAAGGCCAGCGTGCGCCCATCGTGAAAGATTCCATTACGTTGCTGGCGCATCCGGCCGCTTCGCCGGATGGCGCCTGGTTATATTATGTAGCCGAAGCCGTCGGCGGTTATGGCGGTAAGGATCTGTTCCGTTCGCGGCTGGTGGGAGCGAATGATTTCGGCCCGATGGAAAACCTGGGGCCGGAAATCAATACGGAAGGAGATGAACTGTTTCCCTACGTGCGCGATTCCGTTACGCTTTATTTTGCCTCCAACGGACATCCCGGACTGGGCGGACTGGATCTTTTCAAAGCGACGCTGGACAGTACCGGCCAGTGGAAGGTCGGGAACATGGGCGTGCCGGTCAACTCGATGGCGGATGATTTCGGTATTACGTTTGCGGGGACCAAGGAACAGGGTTTTTTCTCCTCCAACCGGAACGACGCGCGTGGATGGGATCACATTTATGCGTTCGAATATCCCTCGGTCACGATTTTCATTGAAGGATATGTCGCCAACAACGAAGAAGACGTGATTGAAAATGCGATGGTACGGATCGTCGGTCGCGACGGATTGAATGTGAAAGTCCCGGTCAAGCCGGACGGCTCCTATCGGGTCGAACTGGAACGCGACGTCAGTTATGTCATGATGGCCAGTGCGCCGAATTACCTGAATCAGAACTTTGAGCTTAAAACGGATGCAGAGGAAAAGAACGAGACCTATTATGTCGATTTTTATTTGTCGCCCGTAGACAAGCCGGTCGTGGTCGAAAACATATTCTACGATTTCGACAAGGCGACCTTGCGACCGGAATCCAAAGAAGCGCTCGACGGTCTTGTCAAGATATTGAATGACAATCCGAATGTAACGATCGAACTGGGTGCGCACACCGACCGTAAAGGTTCGGACACCTACAACGAAAAACTGGCGCAACGGCGGGCACAGTCGGTCGTAGATTATCTGATACAAGCGAAGATTGACACGGCGCGTCTGACGGCAAAAGGCTATGGCGAGAGCGTTCCGAAGCTGATCAACACCAAACTGGCGGAACGGTATGATTTCCTGCCGGAAGGAACTGTCCTGACGGAGGAGTTTGTCAATGCGCTGACGCCCGAACAGCAGGAGATTGCCGATCAACTCAACCGGCGTACGGAGTTTCAGGTGACAGGACTGGACTACAATCTCAAATAGCGTTGCCGGGCAGCACTCGTTTCCTCAAGGGTAATCTCCGAACGCGGTTTTTAGGTTCGGAGATACTTTTTCAACGACCTGTATTTTTTCGTAAAGTGCTTATTTAAAGGATAAAAATGCGTTTGTACAGGGCAAATTTACCCGGAAAGAACGGTAATCTTCCCGGAAAGAACGGCAATCTTTCCGGGAAGAACGGTAATCTTTCCGGAAAGAACGGCAATCTTTCCGGGAAGATCGGTAATCTTCCCGGGGAGAACGGTAATCTTCCCGGGGAGAACGGTAATCTTTCCGGGAAGAACAGTAATCTTTCCGGGAAGATTAGCCGTCTTTCCGGGAAGATCGGCCATTTTTCCAAGGAAATCGGCCATTTTCGACCGTATGTTCGGACGATATTTTAGGGTATTGTAGGGAACGGGAAATAAAAAAAGTCAACCGTAATGGAGAATGAGTCAGCCCAAGTCCCGGCGGGGACTTATAGTCTTAAACAGGCTATGCAGACAAAGTAAGACAGGGATAAGACAAAAGGCACGTGTTCAAAGAAATCCGTATAAATAGTCAATCCTTATAAATAAATTATTCTACTGGACATCAATAAAATAAGCACAAAAAAGTTTGGTAAAATCAACCGTTTTTTGTGACTTTGCGGCATAAAACCGGAAAATGATGACAGGAAAATGGCACCAGGATGACCATCGTGAACTTTTTCGCACCCGCCTGGCGGACTTGATAAATCCGCAGCACGAACTGACGTTACTTGCCGACAGCATTGACTGGAAGTACTTTGATGAAGCGTTTAAAAAGCACTGCACCGAACACAACGGTCGCCCGTCAATGCCCCTTCGGCTAATGGTTGGAGTGTTGATACTAAAACATTTGTACAATCCTGGAGATGAGAAAATACCGTTTGCCCGGGAAAGTAACCCCTACTTTCAGTACTTCTGCGGCGGAGTGTTTTTTGAGCATAAATTTCCTTATGACCCGAGCGATTTTGTTCATTTTCGCAAACGAATAGGCGAGGACGGGATAAGCGCAATTTTCGCCCAAAGTGTTAACCCACATTGCAGCTCATCAGATTATAAAATGCTGCGCAAGCACGAAGTACAGATTATCAATTACTTCAGACTGGGGACAACAAACGCTAAAGCGGAACGGCTAAACGGTAAAATGCAACGCTTCATTACACAAAACTATGGATTGAAAGACAAAGATTTCTTTCTCTATCGCACAGCCGGTTATTTTTCATAGCACCTCAATAAAAGATTTAACCGTTTGTTTTTATTTGGCTTTTGCAAATTAATTCCTTTTGAGTATAAGACCGTTATTTTTCCGTCATACATATTTCAGAGCCATTCCGCGTACGCCGTCACTGATTTTTCCGTCGGCGTAAACCGGTTGTCCGTTAACGAATGTTTTCCATACGCGGGAATGAAATACCTGCCCTTCCAGCGGAGACCAATTACATTGATATAACAGGCTTTCACTGGATACCGTCCATGTGTCCTGCGGATCAATCAATACCAAATCAGCATAGTAGCCAGGGCGGATATACCCCCTCCGGTCGATGCGGAAGAGGTCGGCCGGATGATGCGCCATCTTTTCTACCACTCTCTCCTTCGTAAACACGCCCTGCAAAGCCAGTTCGAGCATGGCGACAAGCGAATGCTGAATCATTGGGCCGCCGGAAGCGGCCGTCAGGCAATCGCCTGTTTTCTCCGCCATGAGATGAGGTGCATGGTCGGTGGCTACGATATCCATTGTGTTATCGTTCAGGGAAGCGCGCAAGGCGGTGCGATCGGCGGCCGTCTTGATGGCCGGATTCCATTTGATGCGGTTGCCCCGCGTCGCATAATCTTCATCGGAAAACCAAAGGTGATGCACGCAAACTTCTCCGGTAATTTGCTTTTCTCGCAAGGGGATCCGGTTGTTTAGCAGATTCAATTCCTTCGCCGTGGAGAGGTGCAGGAGGTGTAACCGCGTGCCCAATGATACGGCCAGTTCTACCGCTTCGGCCGACGAAGCATAACAGGCTTCTTCATTCCGAATACGGGGATGAAACGAGATATCTAGCGCCTCTTTATCATATAAATTCAGATAATACGCTCTGTTGCGCCGGATTATTTCTTCCTTTTCGGCATGAACGGCAATCAGTAAGTCGGTTTCGGAAAAAAATCGGCGCAGGGTCTCCGGATCATCTATCAGCATGTTTCCGGTGGATGATCCTAAAAAAAGTTTCAGGCCAGGGATACACGTACGGTCAAGCCGATGAAGTTCCGTCAGATTGTCGTTTGTCCCGCCAAAGTAAAAAGAATAATTGGCCGACGAGACTTCGGTTGCACGTCGGAATTTCCATTCCAACTGTTCCAGTGTAGTTGTTTGCGGATTAGTATTGGGCATGTCCATGTACGACGTTACGCCGCCGGCCACTGCCGCGCGGCTTTCGCTGGCCAGTGACCCTTTATGTGTCAGCCCCGGTTCCCGGAAATGTACCTGATCGTCGATGACGCCCGGCAGGAGCCATTTCCCGCGTGCGTCCACAATCTGCGCACCGACCGCTTCGACCGGTCGCGCTTCGCCTTCGCAGACGGCAACAATGTATTCTCCCGAAATCAGCACCGATCCCGCAAAGGTACGTCCCTCATTGATAATCTGTGCGTTCTCAATCAGCGTATTCATCCGCTTACGCTTTCTTTTTCGGATATTTACGCGAAAAACTCCACCATTTCAGTTTCAACACGCCAAACAAGGCTTCCCCGAAAATGGAAGAATTCATTTTGGAGGTGCCCAGCACACGATTAATGAAGATAATCGGTACTTCCACAATCTTGAATCCGCATTTGCGGGCTGTGAATTTCATCTCAATCTGAAATGCATATCCTTTGAAATGAATTTTATCCAATTCAATAGTTTCCAGCACCTCCCGGCGATAGCACTTGAAGCCGGCGGTCGTATCGTGTATTTTCAAGCCCGTCACCAAGCGTACGTATACGGAAGCGCCGTATGACATCAGTACCCGTCCCAGGGGCCAGTTCACCACATTCACGCCTTCACAGTAGCGCGACCCGACAGCCACGTCCGCACCCTTGTCCTTGCAGGCGGCGTAAAGACGCGGCAAGTCTTTCGGATCGTGACTGAAATCGGCGTCCATCTCGAAGACAAAGTCATATCCGTGTTCGATAGACCACTTGAATCCACAGATATACGCCGTTCCCAAACCATGCTTCCCTGCCCTTTCCATCAGGAAAAGACGATCCGGGAACTCCTGTTGCAGCGTTTTCACAATGGTTGCCGTGCCATCGGGCGAACTGTCGTCAACAACCAGGATATGAAATATTTTCTTCAATCCGAATACTGCCCGGATGATATTCTCAATGTTTTCCTTCTCATTGTAAGTCGGAATAATTACTATACTATCCATTTTCTACTGTTATACTATCCATTTAAAATTATGTTGATCTTTTTGACTCGGTGTCAACCGCCTTTCGAAAGATCGAGTAAATGTACGTATTATTTTGCAACAAGTCAAAAAAACATGTACAAACAGGTAACTGTACCAAAGTCAAACAGATGAAAAAGAATTATCGGTGGTGATTTAAAAAGTATGCTGTCGTATTTGCTTTTAAAACAGATTCCTATATGCAAACTTCGGATTTTGCCATTTCCCGTTTTTCCCCGTTTTTACTGTATTCCGAACAAATATGATTCGTCATATTTACTCCAATTCCCTAAAATTGCTTTTGGACAATTCTTTCTCAGCCAATTATAACAGCATACTTTTTAAATCACCACCTTATTTAGTTATCCCATATCGGATTGTATGCAATCAGACCGTTTGTTCCCAAACCAATATAAATCGTTCCATTCAATACATACATGCAGTGAACATTCCGGTTGTATAAAGGCAGACGTGACTTTACACGCCAAAGCTGGGCAGACGGATTATATTCAATGATATAATAGGATTCGTCAATGACATAGATGTTGCCGTTATAAGCAACTCCTGCCAAAATACCGTTCGTGATTGCCGGACAGAAAGGTTCTTCCGTCCAGACAGTCAGGTCGGACGATTTCCACAATTGCTTGTTGCAAACCTCAGCCGTATTTTTCCCTAAACCTGCGTAAATCGTATCTCTTATGTTCACAGCAATTCCACCGTATTGCGCTACCGGGAAATCTGCCTTTTGTGACCAGACATTCGGCGGGAACACGTCAAATGCCCATACTTCATTTTTGGCCGTATCTTTCATTCCTCCCAGAAAACAGACCTTGTCCATGAACTGAAAACCTGCCCGTGAATAGGCCGAATCCGGGCCAACAGGATAGATATACCACATGTTGGTACTCGTATTATACCGCATGAACGCATTTTGCGGTACATAAGCGCGATTGATTCCTCCCAGGAAATATACGTTGGAATCATATGTGGCAGCAGCCTGCCACTTGAGGGAATCTTCCAGCAGTAAAGAGTAGTGAGCCAACGTTTGCCATTTGTTTGTCATGGCATCATAACTCCATAAATTATTGGTGTATTCGGGGCCGAGGTCTCCGCCCAACAGAAATCCCTTGTCGCCGACGGAAAAATAGGCTGGAGAACCTTGTATGAGCGATACCCCCAATGCCGCCAGCCCGCTGCTGAAGATACGCGGCGTTTCAAGGATTTTTACCTCTCCGTAGGAAGTTCCTTCTACGTTTGTCGCAAATACCCGGACATAATAGGTCAAACTTCCCTTCCAGCCGGAAAACTCCGTACGAATCAGTTGGGATGCATCCAGCGGAACTTCGATGCGATTCCCTCCATTCATAAGCGTAGGGTCGGGAATAGTGGTGGAATAACATATTCCGCTCGACGTAACCGGACTCTTTCCCTTGTCAATCAGCCTTCCGCTCAGAATGACGGTTCCATTGGCGGTTGCTTCCGGCAACAGAGTCTCGACGGTCGGCATCTCACTTTTTGTGTAAAATTCTTTTTCGGAACTGAATCCCAGTCCGAATTCATTTCTTGCAAAGGAACGTACATAATATTTCGTTTGCGGTTTCAGATTTTCCAACTGTCCGACAAACTGCAGATTGGTGTTCGTCCCGGCGACTGTGGTCACGATACTGTCCGCTTTCAGGATACTCGCCGTATCGGGCATGGGGGATCCGCTCCAGAAGAAACCGCGTGAGATGAACATGGCGTCGCCGATATCCAGAATTGCCGAAAACAGCGTCACGTCGGTATATCCGGAATTGATATGATCAATAATCGACACCGTATCCATCTTCGGACGGCCGTCCCTAGTGGTAAAGGAACAGGTATCGCCGGTGAAGGTACCGAACGTATTCTTGACATACGCTCGCACGTAATACGTACTCATAGGTTTCAGCCGGGAAACGTTACATATGAAGGAATCCGCTTTCATCACACTTGGAACCGAATCCTTGTTTGCCATGTTGGCCGATGAAGATATATAGACGCCTAACTCATCAATCTGTCCTTCGCCTGGAGAGAGGATGACGCCACCACAAACAGCCGTGGTGGCATGGATATCATAGGGTGCGAATGTCCTGACGGCGCCTAATCCGTGATTCGTTCTGATCTCTTGCTGTTCGCCGTAGGCAATATTTACCTGATTGATTGCATATGGTCGGATGTAATACCTCGTATTTCCCTGTAAATTTTCGATGGCTGCGCTGAACTCACCCACCCCCTTGCCTGCTGAAACAAAATTGCCTGTTTTGCGTTCGGGCATTTCGTCGGTATCCCAGCAAAAACCCCGCTCCGTCACTTCATATCCGTTTGCATTCATCACGGCTGCTGTCAGAGTGACGGAGGATGCTGTTTTCGTATGCAGACTGATGCCTGTCAACTCCGGAGCCCGGGCATTTTTCACATCTGTATCCAACTTTACGATTTCCATACAGCCAGCCAAAATGCATATTAACAAACCTGCTACCCATCCAATACGTTTAGTTTCCCTTTTCATCCTGCTTTTGTTTCAGTTCAAAAAAATACCGACACCGACACTTGGATAGACATATTTCAGATTCAATACACTGCATCCGGCTGTCCCGTAGAACCTTTTTCCGAAAACAAACATTGCATCCACATCAATGGCCACGTTCCGGTATGAAATATCTTTATTTCCCGTCCAGCCTCTCTCGCCCGGTATGCCTGTAGTCCTGTCAATTTTCTCGTATTCATAGGCCTCCTCGTACTGCACGTATCCAGCGCCGGCTGACAGACGGATCGCCGGTGCAATTTTGAAAACCAGACCGGCCGTCCCCATCCATAAACTTTTCTGGATTCCAGACAAGTAACGATACGTCTCATCCCGGGCGTCAAATACGGGAATACGACTATTGGTATATTCAATCTTTTCACCGTTGAGTTCCGTATTACGGGGAAAAACCATATTGGTACGCACCCGCACATACCAGCCTACTGCGCCTGTACCAGCTATTTGTATGCCGTACGGTGCAACCGATGGCAGGGAGGAATATCCGACAAAAAATTTCATCTTTTCGCGTGGTTTATGGGGGCGAGAGACAGGAGGATAGGGGCTGCGAAGCTGCGTCAACATCTCTCGCCACGAATTGGCTGAATTTTCATCTTTGGCTGTGCCGATGCCTTCCGTATAAAAAAGAATCAGTTTTTTCATTGCGAGCGTATCCTTCTTGGAGATAGCCATGCTGTTCAGGCAATTGAGGCATTTGTTCATCACCGGCCCCATGGACGAGTGCATACTTTCTTCTTTCACCCAGATGGCTGTCAACTGATTGATACTGTATGGGTCACAATAAGAAACACCTTCTTCGTACCACATCTTCGCATCCTGATAATCCTTTCGTCTCATCGCTTCATCGCCTTTCTGATTATATTCCGTTTGTTGCTGTGCCTGTACACAGAATGGAAATATCAGCAAACTCCATAATACCAATCGTTTCATGCGCGTTTTCCTTTTTAATAAGTAGTTACACCGTCAACAATCCGCAAACCTTCTGCATTATAAATATCATACTTCCCGTCTTCCCGTTCAAATGCCCGTCCATTCGATGAAATACCTACAGTCAGATAGATACATTTTATTTTTTCTTCTCCTCTCGAATCAATTGCACCAAATAATTTAGTCGACTTATTGCGGACAATCGTATAATTTCCAAAGGTCATCTTCATTTCATACATTTCCTTACGTTTAGCAATCTTTTGATCTTCTTCTTTTTCGATACATTCGAGGTGCAATCGTGAAGTCTCCTCCGTCATTTTCAGTTCGCTTGCCTTCTCGAAATCTTTTTTTGCTTCCGTATAATTTTTCTGTTCCATCTTTGACTTTCCGCTTGCAATCAACGCATTGTATTTTTCGCTGATTTCTTCGGACGACAGCGTGACTTCCGTTACATCCATTGCCGACATGTCTCGCTGCTCGGCCAACAAACGCTCTTCCGCTTCTTTTTTCGCCGTTGCTTCCTTTTCTGCTACTTTTTTGGGGTCAGTTTCAGGAACAGCCGGAGGAAGCGTTTGCAACGGTGTTGTCGTTGTTGTGGTTTCCGCTTGCTGTTTCTCCTGGTTAGGTGTTTCTATCTCTGTATTGGCCGATGGTTGAGGCATCGCGATTTCGTTGCCGGAATTGGCGCCTCTCCGAGTCGTCCCCGGCAATTCGTTCCATCCGAATATGTACGCAACCACATACCCGACAAATGCAAACATAAAGATAATCAGCGGAATCATCACACGCCGTCTCTTCTTTTTCCGGATACGTCTAATATCCGGGTGAGTCACCTCCGTCTGTTCGGAATCAATCGGTCGCGGGACAGGCGTGGAGGCGTAGGCCGTGCTGTCTTCGTCGCCGGATGGAGACAGTGTTCCCGCATTCGTCTCCTGCAATGTATTTTCTGCTTCCTCAAAATAAGACGGGATATCCAGTCCGTCAATCATTTGCCGGATAGTCAAATAACGCTCGGCCGGATTCACTTTCATCGCCTTGAGAATCACTTCTTCCGTCTTGGGCGTAATCGCTTTGTTCAATTCCGAAGGTTTTGCCAGCGGTTTGGTTGCACGTAAAATAGACTCAGTCGGGATGACGCCCGTCAGCAAATTGTACATGGTCGCGCCCAGCGAATAGATGTCTGGGCGAGGTGAAAAACACTGTATTCCCTCGTCGTCATACTGTTCGATGGAGGCAAATCCCTTGGAGAGCGTCAGAAGGGTCGTACTTGTTTCCTGCTGTTCAATGTCATAGCGTTTGCTAACGCCAAAATCAATCAACCGTGCATTGTTTCGTTTGTCAATCAGGATATTGCTGGGCTTGACGTCCAGATGCAGGATATTCTTTTGATGTACAAAGTTGAGTGCCTGGCCTATCTGGTAGATGTATTTCAGGACTTTTTTTTCCGGCAGAGGACCTTGCGTATCCAGCATGTATTTCAGCGAACAACCCTGAATGTGTTCCATTGCAATGTAAGCTGTGTTGTTTTCTTCAAACACTTCCAATACGTTGACTACAAAAGGGTGATGAACTTCCGAAAGGATTTTCGCTTCCTTAATCAGTTTTTCCTTGAACTTGTTGAAAAGACTTTGTCCGGTTTTGGAATGAATGCGAACATGTTGAGTCACCTTGTCCCGAAAGCAGTAGTCTTTGAAAAAATATTCTTTGATACATATAGGCACGTCAGTTCGCACCGTCCCCAATTCACCTTTCACTTCCGTGCTCCAGGTGCCCATGTAGGTGATACCAAATCCCCCCTGGCCGATCACATCGCCAAGTTGATACTTCTTGTCCTGTAAATAATGTCCTTTCGGCAAATTCATAATTACGCAGGGTAATCAGATTTTTTTACGTACAAAGGTATAGCTTTTTTTTAAATAATCATATACAGGAAAGAAAGAATATATTGCTTATAGTTGGACGAATTTTGAACGTCTTGTACTTGGAGAAGATAAAAGGAATAATTATCGCGCGCTTTTACACTGCACAATTCCACGATGATATTTTTGATGGATTCGGTGGAAGTTGTTTGCGAAAAAATGGCAGAAAGAGTTTCTGGTTGGATGCAGTCCGTCACGCCGTCCGTACACATAAAAAAATAATCGCCGGGACGAATGTCTGTTAATAATGTTATTTCCGCATCCACCGGGAAGTCGGTACCTTGAATAGCCCGCGTAATCACGTTTTTTTGCGGATGATGCTCGGCTTCGTCTGCCGTGATTTTTCCCAGTTTCACCAGAGAGTTGACCAATGAATGGTCTTCCGTCTGATAAATTCCCTGTCCGTCACGAAATTGATAGACCCGACTGTCTCCAATATGGGCAATGGTGATTCCCGTTTCGCCCACATAAAGCAATGTCATTGTCGTTGCCATGCCTTTGGCTTCGGGATGTTGCGACACATATTCGTCGAAACGGACTTCGGTATACTGAACAGCTTTATTGATAAGTTCTTCAGTGGGGTCTCCCTCAAGAAAAGTCGCGAAAAAAGTTTGAAGTGATTCACAAGCCAGGGAACTGGCGATTTCGCCTTTGTCAGCACCACCCACCCCATCGCATACAATAAATAGTCTTTGCTCAGAATCTACTAATTCGGACAATGGATAGATGAAATCTTCGTTATTCTGTCTCCCCCCTCTTTCACTGATCGCATAAGGTCGTGCAAGTGTTATGTTCATGGTTGCTGTCACATTATTTTATTCATTAAATCGAAGCACTGTATGCCCAAGTATTATTTCATCATTGTCTTTCAGCACAATTGCATCCCCTTCATTCAAATACTTTCCGTTATACAAGGTACGGTTTTTACTGTTATTGTCGGAAAGTGAATGAACCAGACCCCCTTGCGGATTCCTTTTGACTTCAATCCGTATGTGGCTCCGGCTCATTAACTTATCTCCGGTCTCAATGCAAATATTTGCTTTGGAAACAGATACTTTTCTTCCAACAATATACAACCCCTCCTGTAACAAAAATGTCTGTGCCGGAGTATCAGCACTCCGCGTGACGGTCAATTTACCACCGCCATTCCTGACAGGCTGAAGTATAGCCGTATTACCTCCCGCTGTCCGACTGTTTTTAGGTTTTCTTTCCAAAACCGAAATCGGAATTTCTTCTTTACATCTTGGACATTTAAAAGAGGCGATTCCTTCCGGGATTTTCTGCTCGTCTACTTTTAATCCGACATTACAGTGTGGACATTTTACCGAAATCATACAATGATTGAGATGTCGGCATCATCCATTCCGGAGAAGATATCAATAATATCCACATCGGAAACAATCTCAACATCGTCTGATAACGTGATAAAGTCCATATCTACGTAATGGTCATCCAATGTCACAAAATCGGCATAACTTTCATCCATGTCAATAACTACTACATCACTCAAATCTTCGTCTATGGAGACAAATACATTTTCCTCTTTCATACTTGTTACTATTAATATTATTTCATAAATTACATTTCTTTCCCTTACACAAGCGCAAAAGTACAAATAAATATTATTATGATTTATTTCCTTTATGGCAAAACGTACAAAACTACAGGGTTATTGTACAAAAACGGGCGTTTTCGTTTCAATACATTATTTCTTGACCCATTTTGCCTTACACGAGGCGACGGGGCATTGTTTTTTGTTGACGAGCGATTCCCAGGGAATCTCTCCGAGGAATGCTCCGCATTTGGGACATACGTAGTCTATTTTGAATTGGTTGGCTATATTTTGCAGCAATTCAGGGATTTTCGCCGATTGTTTGGCGCCGAAATACACACCGACGGTCGGTGCACAGATGGCCAAAAAAAAGCTGGCAATCATGATATTGTAATTCCCTTTGCCGGCAAAACCAATCACAAGGCCGGCCACGCCAATCACGGCAAATGGCAATGACTGGAACAGCCTTGTTTTAAATTGATTGGAGGATTGTATCCGTATTTTCTCCTTGATATATGCATCGTAGATAGGTTTCAAGGCGGCAAATTCTTCGCTATAGTCGTTGTCGAATTTCAACACCTCCTTTATGTTTATTGTACAGTGTTCACCCAGCGTGATGCGGTCTGTCGTGTTGATTTTCTTTCGTATTACCTGGTCGCCGTTGACAAAGGTTCCGTTCGTTGAATGGGTGTCCTCAATGAATAGATTCCCGTTTTCGTCACGAATCAATTTTGCATGGTAACGGCTTATATACGCGTCATCTACTACAAAATCATTGTCTTCTGCCTTTCCTATTCTGATTATCATGTCTTTTTCAGATTCTCACTCTGTTTCAAACCTTCCTGTTCGAGCATCTCTTTCAGCGCTTTCAGCGGTTCCTTGGAAACTTGCAGTTCACGCGGTTTTCCGCCGGGCGTCAGCAATAATAACTTCTGTTTCGGCAAATTGATTTGCAGGATATAGCTTTTGTTGATAATAAAGCTCTTTCCTACACGTAACAACATGGATTTATAATCCAATATCTGGTTTCCAAGCATTTCTTCTATTCTTCCGATATTGATGGCAAAAGTAAATTGAATCCCTTCACTCAGAAGCAGTTTGGTATAGTTTCTGTCTGCTTCTAAATAAAGTATATCGCTGATTCTTATGCGTAAAAATTCATCCCTTGTCTTGATTATCAAATATCTGTCCATCATTTTCCGCTCTTACCGTAAATTTAGCCGCAAATATATGTATAATTTTCCGGTTCGACATAACCTGGGTGATAAAAAACAGGAGTGATTCGGAATATTTTCATACATAACAGGCTTTTTTGACAACATCCTTCCTCGGTGAAGTTCAATCGCCCGGATGTCTCACGATGAAACGTCAAATGGGTATCACAAGTAACGGCGTATTGTTGTGGAACAACATCCTGCGTGCGATGCTCGGATAAAATATGCGCCTAATCACGCTTCGACGATAGGTACTGCAGGCAATCATATCAATCTGCCTTCTTTTGACAAACCTGTCAATCGCTTCCAGTAAATCCCCGTCATCCAGTACGGTATAATCAAATGTCAAATCCGGATACTGTTTTTTCAGATAGGCATGAAAACCGCCTAACCGGATTTCGTTCCATTCATTCTTGCTGGTGGAAATATTAAACAGCTGGATTTTTATGTGCGAATAGGCCTTGAATAAGGAGGCGAATTTGTCAAATGCGATCAGGTCTCGTTGGGTGAAAGACAAGGCGAAAGCCAACTGTTTCATGTCATGCAGGCGATTAAACGGGGCGTGCGCCGGAACGACCAGCAGCGGGATGTTTGTCAATTCAATGATTTCGCCCGTCACACTTCCGGTGAGATCCAGGTCTTTTTGTTTGCTCCCACGTGTGCCCATCACAATCAGCGACGGACGGTATTCCCTGGCATACAGCCGGATCTCCTCCTCCGGCAATCCTTCCAGCAAGGTGTAATCGTATTTTACACGCGGTAATGCTCCCGAAGTCATCTTCTGCTCTATCGAAGCGCACCATTTTTCCATCTGCTCCACCGCCTGCGAATGAATGGAATGGAGAGAGGTGTTCTTTTCTTCTTCTTTGTCAATCAGTATCTCGCTGACAAACGGGAATGACGGCGGCAGATAGGCATTGAAATAGACATGCAGGAACATCACTTCCTCCGCTCCGGTTCGGTGCGCGTAATGAATGCCTGTCTCGCAGGCGTTGACGGAATCATCCGAGAAGTCTGTCGGGATTAGAATCTGTTTGGCCTCATTTTCCGGAAATTTGTTTTCGCTATTGCCATTCAGCCATTTCGTATCTTCTATGATTCGCAGGGCGTGTGGCAAATCGCTTTCCTTGATGCGCACGCGAACGCCTGCCGATATGACCGGCTGAATCTGGTTTACGTTATGTATACACACCTCTATTCCTTCGGATTCGAGGATTGTTTTCAGTATCTGCGCCTTTTCAAACGTATGAATGGCTAAAGTAACTAATGATTCTTTCATGATGTAACTGTTTTTGAATGAGACAGGAAAATCCCGCGATAAACGAATGTTCATCCCGGGATTTCAAGGCATTCTCCTTTCCGGTTCAGGATTCTACTGTGGAGAGAGCATGATTTTCTTTGGCATGGATAATTTCCAGCGCACGATCCAAAATAAACGTATCACTCAGGACTACAATTCCGCCGTTTGGTCCAAGTTCCATGTGCATGCCGCAACTTTTTCCAGCTCTGAAATTTTGTCCGCCAAAATAGTTCCGGACGGTTTCTACACTTTCGCCCAATTCACTGGCAATACCGTGGATAGCCCCGTCCGGTAAACGGTCTTTGATCTCCCGAAGTTCATTAAATGTCATCCTTCTTGTCATGGTTCAATATTTTTGTTAATAACTGCATTAAATTGATGCCTCTAAGGTAGGGATATTTTTTTACCCGACAATGAAATATTCCGGTAAAAAAAACAGGCTGTATAACACGTTGCCGACGGGGAAGGGGAACTTTTCCGGCGGACTTTTAATTTCCTCCGGAAACTGCACTGCAACGGGTATAGCCCCGGACTTGCCTTTCATCCGGATCAGGGAAGGGGTTTTCCCGGCTTGAGAAAGGGTACAGGTCAAATGGTCTCAGGCGTATCTTTCTGTCGAGAGTCTTCGAGAAATGAACACTGTACGGCAGAAGTGTTGGCAGTACTGCCGGCAGTACAGATGTCGTACTGCCAGCAGTACAGATGTCGTACTGCCAGCAGTACAGATGTCGTACAGCCGGCAGTACAGATGCCGTACTGCCAGCAGTACAGATGCCGTACAGCCGGCAGTACAGATACGGGAATGAAGCTACACACATGTGACCATTTGAAATTCACCTTTGGGAAACGTTTTTTTGTCCGCATACGAAAAAGTTCTTATTTTTGTTGCGAAAATCTCATAATACAGTTCGATGATGTTTCTTCAGCAGTCCGACGAAAACAATTCTGTTTTTGAAATGGCGACGACGTTTGTCAATGAGACGTCGGAGCATGTTTTCCTGACCGGTAAGGCGGGAACAGGCAAGACGACGTTTCTGCGATACATCTGCCAGCATACGCATAAACGCGCGATTGTGGCGGCGCCTACGGGGGTTGCGGCCATTAACGCGGGGGGGATTACGCTTCACTCGCTGTTCCAACTGCCTTTTGAACCTTACGTGCCCGGCTATGCGCCCCAGAAAAACAAATTCCGTTTCAGTAAGGCGAAATTAGACATGCTGCGTCAATTGGAGCTGCTGATTATCGACGAGGTGAGTATGCTCCGCGCCGATACGCTCGACGCTATCGACCGGACATTACAAATCATCCGCCGCAATGGGCGCCCCTTTGGCGGCCTGCAAATCCTGTATATCGGCGACATGTTCCAGTTACCGCCGGTCGTGAAGGAAGAAGAATGGGCTTTGCTGAAACCGTATTATGAAAGCATCTTTTTCTTTCATGCTCAGGTCATCAGGCAGACGCAGCCGGTTTATCTGGAACTCAAGAAGGTTTATCGTCAGAAAGAACAGGCATTTGTGAGTTTGCTGAATAACGTGCGTAATAATTGCCTGTCCGAGGCGGATATACAACTGTTGAACACGCGCTTCCGGCCGAATTTTATCCCTTCGCCCGAAGACAAGTATATTACGCTGACAACGCATAACTACAAGGCCGACCGGTTGAACCGGCAGGAATTGGACAGGATTGGCGGACGGGAATACGTTTTCACGGGAAAGGTGGAAGGCGAGTTCCCTGATTATGCCCTGCCGACCGACATGCAACTGTGCCTGAAAGCCGGTGCGCAGATTATGTTCATCAAGAATGATCCGGAGGGAGCCTATTTCAATGGCAAGATAGCCAATGTGAGCAGCGTCTCCGGTGAAGAGATACGGGTATGTATGCCCGAAAACGGGGGGATTGTGCAGGTGCCGAAGGAGACGTGGAAAAATATCCGTTACACGCTTGATAAGGATACGGGCGAAATGCATGAAGAAGAAATCGGCGCGTACACGCAGTATCCGTTACGGCTGGCGTGGGCGGTCACGATTCATAAAAGCCAGGGTCTGACGTTCGACAGGGCGATTATCGACATCGGCGCCTCCTTTGCCGCCGGACAGGCCTATGTTGCGTTGAGCCGCTGTACTTCGCTGGACGGCATTGTGCTGCGGACGCGCGTATCGCCGGACTGTGTCATGACCGACCCCCATGCTGTGGAGTTTAGCAAAACGGAAAGGCCCGAAACGGAACTTCAGCATATCCTCGTCGATGGCAAGCAGAAGTTTTGGCAGGAGCGGCTGTTGCTCTATTTCGACTGGAAGCCGATGTTTTCGTTTTTGCGGGAGTTCGGGAAACTGCTCGAAGACAAGACTTCGGAGGAATTTGAACCGGCCAGGAAACTGTACGGGGACTTCAAGCCGGCCGTACACGAAATGAACGAGGTGGCGGGGAAATTCTGCCGGCAACTGCTGATCCTGACCGAGCAGGAAAAGTCGACGGGCGACCTGGAGGCTTTGCGCACGCGGTGTCAAAAGGCCGTGCGTTATTTCTACGAGCAGACGGGGAAAAGAATACTGGCGCCGTTGCAAAATTTCATTACCTACTCCAACCTTCCCAAACGGGCAAAAACATTCCACAAAAACCTCATCGAACTGGAGAGCGATGTGAAACTCTTTCTGGAAAACATGAAGCGGGTACGTTACAACAACGTTCCGCTTGTCGGCGACATGGAAGTGTCGCTCCCCACGCGGCGGGACGTCTTTACTTCTTCAGCCGGGAAAGCCTCGCCGGAAAACGATGTGCCGTCCTTTTCCGGGCGCAAACGCGAGAAAGCGGAACGTCCGCCGAAAATCGACACCCGCCGCATGACGCTGGCGCTTTTCAGCAGTGGCCTGTCGATAGAAGAGATTGCCGCACAGCGCAACCTGGCTCTTTCGACCATCGAAAGCCATCTGGCAACGTTTATCGGGCAAGAAGTGGCGGTAGAGAAATTTCTCACACCGGACGAACTGGATGAACTCGGCGCGGTCATCAAGCCGATCCTGATGCAGGAAAAACCTTCCTTCAAGGCCGTACACGACCGGCTGGGCGGGAAATACAGTTACGGTAAACTGCACATGGCTTTTGGCTATTTAAAGCGATTAAGCGGCGAAAAATAAGACAAGTGCGGGATTGGCACACAACCACGGAGACACAGCATACACACGGAGATGTTTTCCTCTCAAAATCCTGCCGCCGGAGGAACGGATACGTGCATTCACATGTCCGACGCGGCCAGCGCATTATCAATCATCCGCAGGATGCGTCCAAATTCCGCCGGCTGATAGCCTTTGGCGACAAAGAGTATTTTCCCGTTTCGGTCGATTAGGTAGGAACGGGGGATGAGTTGCGTGGCAAAGGAGGCATAAATCTGCCGGTTTTTGTCGGGATAGAGGGGGAAACTGAAACCTTTCTTCGCATTGTATGCGGCTAATTCGGCCTGTGAATGTTCACGGCCGATGACCAGCAGAACAAAACCGGCTTCCCGACCGTATTTCGGCCAAAGCGTTTTTTCTATTTCGGCCAGTTCCGCCTGGCAGGGCGGACACCAGGTGGCAAAAAAATTGACCAGGATCACCTTCCCCTTGAAAAGGGAGGAGGACGTTTCGGTTCCGTCGTCCCGGACGATGGTGAACGCGGGCATCGGGTCGTCCGGATACACCACATCCGTCCCGTCCCGCTGCGCCTTTCCGGGCAGTGAAAACAGCATCGCCAGACTGAGTATGCAAATGAACTTTTTCATGACTGTCCGGTTTGCGCCACATCGTAACCCGTCTTCAACGCCTTCAGATTCAGCGCGACGATCTCTTCGCCCTTGCGGCCGAATATCGAACGGATGCCGTCGGCGATTTTTTCGTATTCAATGCCGAGGAAGGGCGTGGAGGCACCCAGCATGACGATGTTGGCCGTTCGCGGCGAACCGGCTTCCTTCGCAAGGGTCTCGACGTCCAGGAGGACGCGGTTGGGCAGTTTGGACAGTTCATCCATGATGCTTTCCATCGGCGGATAGTTCGGGATGTTGACGAACGGCCGGATGTTCGTCACCAGCCAGCCCTCTTCCCGCAGATAAGGCAGGTAACGGAGACTTTCCATCGGCTCCAGGGAGATGATCAAATCGGCCTGTCCCAGCGGAATCAGGTCGGAAGCTACCGGTTTGTCCGACAGACGCAGGTTGGACTGTACGTCGCCGCCGCGCTGACTCATGCCGTGCACCTCGGACTGTTTCATGTATAACCCTTCTTTCAGGGCGGCTTCGCCGATGACGGCGGCTATCGAAAGGATGCCCTGCCCGCCGACGCCGGACAGGATAATGTCTGTTTTCATTATTGTTTCGCTATTTTCTTTTTTCTGGTTAATGTCTGGATACATTCGCGCCGGGGAATAATCACGGATATACCCGGGTAAGCGATTTCTTCACGGATGACGGCCTTCATTTCCTCATAATTCTTTTTCAGGGGGATGAGCGTGCGGATGTGCTCCGCAGGCACGCCGATACCTTCGCAAATGGCTTCGAGGCGTCCCGTGCCGGCCGAATCCTGTCCGCCGGTCATGGCAGTCGTTTCGTTGTCGGAAATGAGAATGGTCACGTTGCTGTTTTCGTTGACGCAGTCCAGCAAGCCGGTCATGCCGGAATGCGTGAAGGTGGAGTCTCCGATGACGGCTACGGACGGGTAGACGCCGGCGTCCGAGGCGCCCTTGGCCATCGTGATGGAGGCGCCCATGTCTATGCAACTGTCTATCGCGCGGAACGGCGGCAGCGCCCCCAGCGTGTAGCAGCCAATGTCGCTGAATACCTTCGGCGCGTCGTATTCTTTCAGTACCTCGTTCAGCGCATCGTATACGTCCCGGTGTCCGCAACCCAGGCACAGGGCGGGCGGACGCTGCTCGACCACTTCGGGAACGGCGTACCGGGAATGTATTTCCCTGCCGAGCGCTTTTCCGACCAGGTCGGGCGTGAGTTCCCCGTCGCGGCGGATCGTCCCGTCCAGCCGTCCCCTGACGTTCAGACCGGTTCCCAGAAGCCCTTTCAACTGTTCTTCGACCACGGGATAGCCTTCTTCAAAGACGATGATTTCATCACACGCTTCCGCCAGTTTCCGAATCCACCGAAGGGGCAGGGGATACTGACAGATTTTCAGTACGGGATGTTCAAATCCGTCGGGGTAGTTTTCCGATACGTAATTGAAGGCAATGCCGGTCGCAAGGATACCTTTGCGTCTGTCGGGCGCGTCGAAATAACGGTTGCAGGCGGACGATTCGGAAAGAGCGGTCATTTCTTCCTGTGCGGCCAGCAGTTTCCGGTAACGTTGCCGCGCCAGGGCGGGCAGGAGGATGTATCGTTGCCGGCCGTCGACAGGGCAGTTCAGCGGATTTTCCGGTTGAGGCGGTCGCAGGGTGACGCCGGCACGCGAATGCGCCATCCGGGTGGTGATGCGCAGCAGGACAGGATAACCCAGTTTCTCCGACATTTCGAAGCCGTCGTAGACCAGGTCATAAGCCTCCTGCTGGTTCGACGGCTCCAGCATGGGGAGCATCGCAAAACGGCCGTACATGCGGTTGTCCTGTTCATTTTGAGAGGAGTGCATGGAGGGGTCGTCAGCGGAGACGATAATCATTCCTCCCTGAATCCCGCTCATGGCGGCATTCATGAAGCAGTCGGCTGCGACATTCAACCCGACGTGTTTCATGCAGCAAAGCGCGCGTTTGCCTGCATAACTCATTCCCAGCGCAGCCTCCATCGCCGTCTTTTCGTTGGTACACCAGCGGCTGTGAATCCCTCTTTCCCGCGCAACGGCCGAATGTTGGATGTATTCGGTTATCTCCGTCGACGGCGTTCCCGGATAGGAATATACGCCGGATAAACCTGCGTCGATAGCGGCCTGGGCGATGGCTTCATCACCCAAAAACAATCGTTGTTCCATGTAATTGGTCTTATAAAATGTCTGCAAAGATAACCCGGAAATCGTTTTCATGCAATAGCCCTGTTTATTTACAGACAGTTCCCAAGCGAAGGAATCATTAAAACGCGGAGGCACGGAGAGTGCATTGCAAATGGTCGCACTCCGGAAAAACCGTTTTGAAACCCTATGCGGAAAAGTTCATTGTACGCAACACCATAAGCATATCCATTTTTTTAGTGGTTAACGCTTAATGACAGCTAGACCATTCATTAACCACATAAAAAGTAAGCGTCGCCAACTTAAAACCGCGCGTCGCCAACTTAAAACCGCGCGTCGCCAATTTAAAACCGTGCGTCGCCAACTTAAAACCGCGCGTCGCCAATTTAAAACCGCGCGTCGTCAACTTAAAACCGCGCGTCGCCAACTTAAAAGCAGGCGTTGCAAGTTTAAAAGTAACTGCATGAAGTTTCATCGTCACTGAGGAAAAATTCATTGCATGCAATAGAATAAACACATGCGACAATTTGCAATGCCCCCGGAGGACACAACATTCCGTGTTGTGAAAAAATGACTATCTTTGGAACCCGTAAGTAAAACGAAAGAAAGAGATGAGCATATCGGAAGAATTACCAATAAGACGGAAACGTGTACAGAAGGCCATGTCGCAGATGGATGCGGACGGGTGTCTGCTGGCGATGGGGGTGAATCTTTATTATATGACCGGACGGGTGTTCGGGGGATATTATTACTTACCGGTCGAAGGCGAACCGGTTTTTTTTGTGAAACGGCCAAACGATTTCAGTGACGAACAGGTCATGTTTATCCGGAAACCGGAAGAAATCGCCGATTGTTTTGCGTCGCAGGGCTGGCCTCTTCCCCGGAAACTGCTGCTCGAAACGGACGAAATTTCCTACAGTGAATGTATTCGCCTGCAGGCGGCATTCGGTTCGCCGGCAACCGGCAATGCGACCACGCTGATGCGGCAGGTGCGCATGATTAAAACACCCTGGGAAATCGAGCAGTTCCGCTTCTCCGCACAGCAACATGCCAGAACCTATTCCGAAATACCCTCCTGCTTCCGTCCGGGAATGACGGACCTCGAATTGCAGGCGGCGATCGAGTACCGGATGCGTCTGAACGGTTCGCTCGGCATTCTACATGCCTTCGGACCGAACATGAACATCTTCATGGGAAGCATCCTGACCGGCTCCAACGCCGAAACACCTTCACCTTACGATTTTGCGCTGGGCGGCGGCGGCCAGACGTCCCTCTGTCCGATTGGCGCCAACGGTTCTGTACTGAAAGAAGGCATGGCCGTCATGGTGGATATGGTGGGTAATTACACGGTCTATCTGACGGACATGACGCGCGTGTTTGCAGTGGGCAAATTGCCTGAACCGGCCTGCCGGGCACACCGGGTGTCGCGGGTGATTCAGGAGAAAATCATGCAGGCGGCGCGACCGGGCGTCTCCTGTGCAGCCCTGTACGGGATAGCGATGGCCGAAGTCGAGCGGGAAGCGCTGACGGACTGTTTCATGGGAACCCGCCAGCAGGCGAAATTCGTTGGACACGGAATCGGCCTGCAAATCAACGAACCGCCGGTGCTTACGCCCCGCTCGAAAGAAGAACTGCAACCGAACATGATGTTTGCACTGGAACCGAAATTCGTGATTCCCGGCGTGGGAGCCGTCGGCATAGAAAACAGTTTCCTGGTTACGGAAACCGGACTGGAAAAAATCACCCTGTTTGAAGAAGAAATTATACCAATATATTAATGTTTATCCTAATGAAAAAGCAAAATCTTTTTTTACTGCTACTGCTCGTTGCCGTATGGCCGGTACGTGCATTGGAACCGGAACAGGTGAAGCCCGTCAAGAACCTGATTCTGATGATTCCCGACGGAACTTCGCTGGCCACCGTTTCGGCGGCGCGCTGGTATCAATGGTATCTGCATCCGGACAAACCCAAACTGGCCATCGATCCCTATCTGTGCGGAACGGTGCGCACCCACTCGTCGAACGACCCGATTGGCGATTCGGCGCCAACGACCTCCTGCTACATGACCGGTTATCCGAGCCGGGCGGGATATGTCGCCACCTATCCGGTAAGCGATCCGGAAAACGACATCTATCCCACAGACCCGTCACGGGCATACCAGCCGCTGACAACCATTCTGGAAGCTGCAAAGTTCCTGAAACAAAAGGCAACGGGACTGGTATGCACGTGCGAGTTTCCTCATGCGACACCGGCAGACTGTTCGGCGCACAGCTATGCACGCGGACGCTATGACTGGATTGCTCCCCAAATGGTGCATAACGACCTGGATGTGGTGATTGGCGGCGGCGTTTCGCTGTTGTCCGAGGCCGACGAACTGTACCTGAAGGCCAACGGTTATGGCATATACAGGAATGACTTGGAAGGGATGCGCAGTTACACCGGTAACCGGATGTGGGCATTGTACAACGAAAAAGACATGGCCTATGATCTCGACCGGGATGCCTCCAAAGAACCTTCCATCGAAGAAATGACGCGCAAAGCCATTGAGAAACTGTCCCAAAACGAAAACGGGTTCTTCCTGATGGTGGAAGGCAGCAAGGTTGACTGGGCGGCACATGCCAATGATCCGGCAGCGATGATCACGGAATTTCTGGCTTTTGACCACGCCTGTCAGGCTGCGTTTGAATTTGCCCGTCAAAACGGCGAAACGGCGGTCGTCATTGTCCCCGACCACGGAAACAGCGGCATCAGCCTTGGCTCGCATACTTGCGGACACACAACCAAAGACGGGCTTATGCAGGTGGTTTCGCAGGTAAAATTGACAGCCGAAGGCTTTGCCGGAAAACTGAACAGCGAACCGGCTTCGGCCGTGCAGCAGATTTTCCGCGAGTATGCAGGTTTTGAACTGACAGACGAGGAATTGAACACGCTGTATCAATGTAAAAGTTATAAAAACAGTCCGGTTCCCGAGGCCGAACGTTCGGACAAGGGTGCACTGGCTTCGCTCTACAGCAGTTCGTTGAACGGCTTTGTGGCCAAACTCATTACCTCGAAGACCTGCTTCGGCTTCACCACCGGCGGACATACCGCCGAAGAAGTCTTCCTGGCTGCTTACCATCCGGCAGGTTCCCTGCCTGCAGGTATGCATACAAATATCGAACTGAATCACTACATGGCGGCTACACTGGGGTTGCACGGCCGGCTGGACGAACTGACCGCCGTCAATTTCGCTCCCCATACGGAAGTGTTCAAGGATTATGCGTATGAGATGGTTGCACCGGCAGAGGAGAAGGGCAGTCCGACGCTTGTCGTGAAAAACAGGAAGGATCGGAAAAAACAGTTGAGCATCACGCCGAATACGAATATCGTGAAACTCGGAAGAAAAGCTGATGAGGAAGTGAAACTGTCGTCCGTCATTGTTTATGTGGATGTCAACAACACATTTTATCTGCCTCAGTCACTGGCTGATTATTTGAAATAGGAAAAAGCGGAGAGGACGCGCTGCCTGTCTCAGCCAAATTTTTATTTTGAGGCATGTGCTGTTCGTCCTTTTCCGAAGTATACTCCGCCCGGCTTATACTGCACGCGGTATAGTTTTGTGCAAAAACAGGTAGTTAGTAGCTAGTAGTTAGTAGCTGGTAGAATAGTAGCCGGTAGTTCTGTGATACGACGAAGCTGTCCGCTCAAACCCTCACGTTTACGCCTTTCCCTCCAACTGCCGCTTGCCTGCCAACCGCCCTCTACTTACTACTAACTA